>JAFQOM010000106.1 GCA_017403205.1 Clostridia bacterium
AAGGGATTTAGGCTTGTGCTTTGCCCGATTGAGATGTTGGATGTGGGATTGGAATTCGGCGCATACCGATATGCAAACCAGGGCTGGTTCCGTCCCGCCCGGTCCGTAGATACCTTCCTGAAGGAATACTCCATGGCGGGTGCTACCCATCACAGTGCGATTGTATATGACATTCAGATTGAAGAACTGAAAGCCTTTGGTACCATGATGGGCTTTGATGTCGTAGTCATTGGGTAAAATGCTCCGCTAAATTCATAAAGGAACCGCCCGGCTCATTGAGCCGGGCGGTTCGATATGTAAAGCATTACAGACAAGAAAGAATATCATTTCCAAATTGTGCGCAGGTAGCACCGTCTTTATCACCGGTAACCAGAGTTTTACAATTTGATAAAGCATTGGGTTTAAAACTGGATGTTGTTGAAGAAGAAAATAAACAAGATAGTTTACCTCAAAATGTAAAGGACTTGGCAGAACAAAGAAATGTTGCTAGGCAGCAAAAAAACTGGGCAGAGAGCGACAGGCTTAGAGACAAAATACTAGAATTAGGTTTTAAAATTAAAGACAATAAAGATGGGTATGAAATAGAAAAACTATAAAAAACAAAAGGTAAGGATGTTTTCCTTACCTTTTTTATATTATTGGTCTTGACTAACTTCTGTAACAGTTAAATTTTGTTGAAATGGAGTGTGCGGAGATCTAAAAAACTCAACTGTGTTTGCGGTTGTTTCTAATAATTGAGAAGGTGTTTGGTTTTCTATTATTAACCCGCTGTTTGCTAATTCTTCTGGGGCGTGTGCCTGCAATGCACAATATAATTGTTGGGTATATGTATCCATTCTGGATTTCAAAAACTCTTCAGTCATGTCACACTCTTCTTTTGTTGCAAAAGAATATTTGTTATTAAATTATGTATAAGGCCACTGTTTCGTGATGTAAAATCCACATCACCAAAACAATCCCTTAAAAGATATTGATAAACATATTCTTTTCTTAAACTAGTTATTTCGTCTGCATTAACTTTAAATGGGTGGTTATGATGTTTGTTTAGAACAAAAGCTTTTATTGTTTCTAGATTTGTTTTTAAATTGCTAATTGGTTGTTCTGTTTGGCTTATATCAGCCAAAGTATACAAATAGTCGTTTTTTCTTAAAAACTAATATCCATACTGCCTAAAACGTTATTGCTATCTTTTATTTTAGAAAGAGCCCCAGATATAGATAGTTCATCGGTGTCAAGCATTGCGGGGAATTGTAGCTGGTCTTTGTTTTAAACAAACAGGCAATTCTCATGCAAGTGTCTCTACAAATACATTATAATTTGATATAGAAAACTTAAAAAAACCAAATACTCTTCCAGGTAAGTTATCATAATAATCCATTATTGTTTCTGAATATGTAACGTTGGGTATAGTTTTAAAGGACGTTCTATCTAGCAAGATTCTCGGTGTTGGTATAACAATGTTTAGTTTTTTCTAAATGTTGATGGTATTAAAGAGTAGCTAACCTTTCCTCAAATTGATGCGTGTCTTGTTTTTGGGGTCATGCAGCCAGAAGGGTCAATATGAAAACCACCTTTACTTCTCATTTCATTACTTCTAATAAAAATCGTTACTTTGTTTATTTCCATAATAATATTATATAGGTATTTAGTAAAGGATTCAATGTGTAAACTAAGCAATTTAATAAAGAAATTTAAAATTAAAATGTTTTGCAAAATTTGAAAAAAAATTGTTTTAAAAACAAATTTTGTCAAAAACAAATAAATTTTAAAGGAGTTAGTTGATAAATAAAAATTAAATATTATATTTTAAAAATTAGGAGAAGTTTTTATGCAAGAGAGTTTAAACATTCAAAAAGATTTTTTTTTAAAAAACGCCACAAGAGATATAAATTTTAGGGTTAATCAGCTTAAAAAATTAAAATCACAAATAAAGGTTTATTATGATCAAATTTTAATTGCATATAAAAAGGATTTAAACAAGTCAGAACACACAATATTAATTGATGAAATGTTTTTGGTTATGAACGATCTCAGCTACATGATAAAAAAGATTAAACAAATTTCAAAACCCAAAAATATGCCAGTAGGATTGTTAAATTTTGGTGCAAAATCAAAACTAATAAACGAGCCTTGCGGGTGTGTTTTGATTTGCTGTGATAGCATGACCCCAATTTTACATACGTTTATGCCGATAATTGGTGCAATTGCAGGTGGAAATACAGCAACTGTATTATTAAACTTTAAATTAAAAAACATAATAAGAGTTATAAAAAAAATATTAGATGTTTTTGAAGAAGAATATATTTTTGTGACCGAAAATCAAGAGGAAATTGAATTTTTTAAAAAACAAAGTTTTGATTTGGTTTTTATGCCAAATAAATTTAAAAATACAGAAGAAAATTTTTTAAACGAACAAAAATTGGCACCCAAATTAATTTATGAAGAAAGTGGCGTTAACCCATGTATTATAGACGAAGATTGTGACATTGATTACAGTGTTAAAAGCGTTGTAGAAGCCAAATTTTTAAACGCAGGGCTATCCCAAAATGCCCCAGACTATGTTTTGGTGCATAGCAATATAAAAGAAGTGTGGCTAGAAAAAGCCATTGACTATATTAAACACATGTATTACATAGATGGTAATTTGTGTGAAGAATATGCAAAAAGTGCAAGCAAAAGTGCTGTAGAAAGCGTTTTGACTGATGTTAATAAAAATAAAATTGTTTTTGGTGGAAAATTTTATGACGGCGATATACTTGAGCCAACAATTTTGTGTGATGCAACTCAACAAATTTATAGAAGTGAAGGGGGATTAAAAACCCCAATTTTAAATGTAATAGAATTTGATGAGCTTAACCAGGAATTAGCAAGGTTAAAAACACAAAAAAGACCATTATTTTTGTATTATTTTGGCAAAGATAAAGAAAAGATTAACAATATTACTAAGTCTTGCGATTTTTATACTTGTTGTATTAATGGGGCGCAAAGTTTAAGTTTAGACACCAAGCTTGTTGTTAATAGTCTGTTGAGTGGCAATACTGGAATTTGTAGGGGAAAGCAGTTGTTTTATATGTTTACACGCGCAAAAACGGTTATAAAAAAGGAAGGTTTGCTAAAGAAAGAATTGTTAAACCAGATAAATGCAAAAAAATATATAAAACTTTTTAAAAAAGCACTTGGTTTGTAAAAATTTTTAAATAAAAACTTGATTATTTTTGACAAATAATATAGTTTTAAATTAAATATAAAACTATAAAGGTGTTTAAATGTTTAGCAGAACGGAACTTGTTATTGGCAAAGAAAACTTAAAAAAAATTAAAAATTCTAACATTTTAATTTTGGGTGTAGGTGGTGTTGGTGGCTACGTTGTAGAAATGCTTGCTCGCCTGGGTGTAGAAAATTTGACAATAGTAGATTTTGATAAAATTGATGTAACAAATATAAACAGGCAAACTGTTGCATACGCTAGCACAATAGGCAAAAACAAGGTGGATGTTTTAAAAAATATTGTAGAACAAATAAATGCTAAATGCCGCATAAAAAGCCACATGTGTAAAATTTGTAGTGATAATTTAAATCAAATTATTTTGCCTGATTTTGATTATGTTATAGATGCTATAGACGACATAAAAGCTAAAGTAGATGTTGCAAAATACTGCAAAAAAAATAATATAAATTTGTTAAGTAGTATGGGTACTGGAAATAGGTATAAGGGAATACCTGTGTTTGAAGTGTGTGATATATATAAAACAAGCTATGATAAATTGGCAAAAAAAATTAGGAAAATGTTAAAAGATGAAGGTGTTGAAAGTTTAGATGTTGTGTATACAAAACAACCACCGGAACAAACAGAAAGGCTAGGAAGTGTTGTATACTATCCCTTAATGTGTGCTGGTGCTATAGTTAGTTTTGTTGCTAATAAAATTATTAATTTTTAAAATAAATTTTTTTGCTAATAAAAAACAATAAAAAACGCTATAAAGCTTTAAATTAAAGCAATTTAGCGTTTTTTTATTTTATTTATTTTTTGGCGTAACTAAAAAACTTAATTCTACATAGTTTTGTGTTGCAAGGCAGAGCGGACAAGTTTCAAAAGCCTCTTTTTTTGTTTCTACATAACCGCATTGGCTGCATTTCCATTGTTGTGGGCCAACACACTTAAAAAGTGATTTTGATTTAAGTTTATTATAAAGTTCATCAATTGTCATAAAGTGGTCGTTTTCTACCAAAGCAATTAATTTAAACGCTTGTGCCACGTCTTTATACCCCTCATCTTCAGCTATTTTAGCAAAACTTGGATAAATAGATGTGCTCTCAGATTTTTCGTTGTTTGCAGCAAATTTTATTAAATCCAACAGCTCCCCATCTTCAAAAGGGTATCCGGCTTTAATTTCTATATTTTCTTGTGGCTTTTCACCGTATTTAGAAATTAAACCCCAGATTCTTTTTGCGTGAGCCATTTCGTTTTTAGCTAAATTTTTAAACAGCATTTGAATATTTTTTTTATCTTCTGTCATTGCTTTTTGTGCAATAAACTGATATCTTGCGCCTGCTTGACACTCGCCAGCAAAAGCCCTTGCCAAGTTAACTTTTGTTTGGCTTTCATTAAAATTAATCATACAAATCTCCTTTAAAATTTGAGTTATAAAAATTTTTGTCAAAAATATTAATTTTATTCACTAAAATTAAACATAAAGCGCATTAATAATGTGTATTTTGTTTGCAATTTAATATTAATTTATTTAAAATATTATATATATTGGGAGTTGTAACTATGTTAAATATTTTTAAACAAGAAAGAAGATATACTGTTTTTGATGAAAAAACTTATTCTAGGCTTTTAAAAACCATTAAAACGATGACTACCTATAATTTAGACGCTCCTGTTAAGTGCAACTTGACAGACTATTATTATGATAACGAAAAGCACCTATTAGAAGAAAACGAATTGTTATTAAGAAGACGTGTTTGTGGTTCTAAAGCAGAGTTGAAAATTAAAAGAAGGTATTTTAATCCTCAATATTATTATTCTGATAATTTGCGTAGCCATGAACGTGAAAAAGAAATACCTGCAGGAGATCCACTTTCAAAACACTTTTTCTTTTTAAATAATGCGCTTAACTCTATGTTTTCTAACAATCTTAAATTTGACCCAGACAAACTTTTTGAAAAGGTGTTTGTTAACTTAATTATTAAAGTAAAACAAGAAAACAGAAAACTTTTTGGCTATGGCGGCCTAAAGGTAGAGGTTAGGCATGAAAGGCTAACGGTTATAAATAAAACAACAAAAAGAAAGGCTTACACAGAAATTATTCAATTTAAATTGTTAAGCCCAGACGACACCTTTCCATTGTTTGAAGATTTTATTACTCGCGTAGAAAAACATTGCAAAGAAATTTTTTATACAAAAGATAGTAAGCACGAAATTGCAGTTAAATGCACAAAACCTCTTCCAACAAAAGAAGAGCGTAAAAAAATGCACGAAGAAATGCTTAAAAGAAAAGCTCTTGAAGATGCTGGCGAATTGCCACAATAAAATTAAATTTATGTTTAACAAGTTTTTGTTTAAAACTTGTTAAATGTTTTTAAAGGGAATTTTAAAATGAAAGATTATTATGTAATTATTGATTGTGATCCTGGTATTGATGATGCTATGGCTATAATGAACGCAGTAAACAGCGAAAATATAGAAGTAAAACTTATTTCAACTGTATCTGGCAATTTAACAATTGAAGAAACAGTGAAAAATGCTTTAAAATTGGTAGAACTTTTTAATGTAGATATTCCTGTTGCTGAAGGGGCAAGACAACCTGTTAAAAGGCAAAGTGTATACGCCTCTATGGCTCAAGGCTCAAAAGGTATGGGCGGATATACTTTTGCAAAACCAAAAAGAAAACCCTTTGTTTTAAAAAGTCCAGATGCTATTCATTACTTTTTATGCCAAAATCCAGCACATAATACAACGCTTTTGTGCATGGGGCCAATGACCAATATTGCAAACTTGTTAAAAAAGTATCCAGAAAGTAAAGAAATGATATCTAGAATTGTCTTTATGGGTGGTAGTAAAGATGAAAATGGCATGACAGAACCATATCGCGAATTTAACGTGGCTTATGATCCAGAGGCAGTGCAAATTGTTTTTGATAGCCATATACCTCTTGTTATGGTGCCAATGGAGCTTGGACATATTGCATATTTTACACCAGAGGAACAAGGCAAAATAAAAAGGGCAAATGCAATTGGTGAAATTTTTTATAAAATGTTTACAAAATATAATGACTTTCACGTTGGTAAACTTGGTGCTGCCGTGCATGATAGTTGCTGTGCTTTGTATTTGTCAAATCCAGAAATATTTAAAACAGAAGAAGCCTTTGTTAAAATTGATTATCACAAACAAAAGGGCAAAGAATATGGGTTTATAGAATGTAATTTTGACCATCCACAACCAAACGCAACAGTGTGCGTAGATATTGATGTTGAGAAGATGAAAAAGATTATATACGGAAATTTATTTAACTATAACTAAAAACTATAAAAAGGAGGCAATCAATGAATAAATTAAAAAAAATATTGCTTTGCGTCTGCCTGTTGTTTGTAAGTATTATATCGTTTGGTTGCTCTTCTGTAACCATGAATACGACGTTAAAAAACAATGGTGCGATTGTTGCAAGTATTGATGTTGAGTTAACAGGTTCCTTATCAACCAAAAGAAAGGCTTATCAAATTGCAAAAGAATATTATCAACAACTTGATAAGGCGTATGAAGAGAATATTATAAAAATGTTTTCTGGCATATATAGCGATGTTGATGCATTTGTAAATGATATGGATGCAACTACAAAAATAAGTTACATTTTAACAAAAAATCCAAACTACATAGCGGGTGATACAAAGCAAGCGCCTGCAATTGAAAATTTAGAACAAAGTAACTTTATGTATGTTGAAAAAACCTTTGCATCTGTATATGCATATTTATTTTACTTTTATCCAGATGCGTTTGAGTATAACGCCACAGAAAAAAAGGTAAAGGTTAGTGCAGAATACAAATCTTTAGTAGATATACCGTTAATAAGCAGCTATGAAGAAGAAAACAGTCTTTTTGTTGATAAAATAATACAAACATGCAACCCATTTTATTACAACGGCAAAGAGCCAGAGTTTTTATATGATAAAACAATTAATGTTTCTGGCTTGACGTTAAACATTAAAATTGGGGATAAACTAGTAAATATTTTAGCGGAAGCCTTTGGTTTTGCCGACAGAGAATCTGCAGAAGAGGCTGTTAAATTATATTTTAATTTTTCTACCCCTTACAGGCGTGTTTATAGTGACGGAACACTTTCGCGAACGGGGTTAGGATATACCCACTCTTGGCAAATTGAAAATGTAAATTCTTCAATAAAATTGTGGAGACATTTTGCAAACTACTTACCTTGGTATGTTTCAGCTGCAGTATTGGTTGTTGTGGGAACAATTATTGCTTTTATTGTAGTTTATGTTGTAAAAAAATCAAAAAAAGCAAAGGGTATGAAAGCATTGCAAAAAATTGCAAATTTAGAAAATAAAAAAAATGATAAATAACTTTTAAAAAGGGAAAAAGAAATGTCAAAAAAGAAAAAGTTAAAAACAATGCAAAGAGAAGTTTTGTCAACAAAAGAACTTTTTATTAAGTATGCAAAACGCTATGGTATTGTTTTGGCAATAGCTGCGCCAATTATTATGTTTATTAACTATTTTATTTCAACAAAAGTTGAAGGTTATGAAGGACCTGTTGCTTTTTTTGTTGCTTTTGCCATGCTACTACTTGCTTGTTTTATAGGTTTAATTATTTTTACTAAAAAAGACGATAAGCAAAAAAAATATCAAACCAAAGAAAACGAAAGAGACCCTTTTGCAGACTAACAACTTTAGCTTAATAAAATTTAGATTTTTATAGTTTGCACAAATAAATTTTTAAAACAAAATAACTCTTGAAATTCTTTATTTATATATTAAAATAGTGTGTAGTTATATAAAAAGGAAAGGTTTTTACTTTATGGATAAAAAAACAAAACTTCAACCAAGATCTATACCAAATAATATTGAAGCAGAACAAAGCATTTTGGGCTGTAATTTGTTAGATGACAATGTTGCTATTCAAATTATGAGCATGTTAAAACCAGAAGACTTTTATACAGAAGCACACAAAACTATTTTTGAGGCAATGACCACTATTCACGCGGCAAGCAAGCCTATAGATTATGTAACATTAACAGATGAACTTGAGCGCATGGGGGCTTTAGAAGCGATTGGTGGAATTGATTATATTACAACCTTAACAAACGTCGTTCCAAGTTCTGCCAACTATAAGCATTATGCAGATATTGTAAAGCGCACATCTCTTATGCGCAAACTTATAAGGTCTAGCCAAGAAATTATAGAAAAAGCATATGAAGGACAAGAAGAAAACATTTTAGGGTTTGCAGAAAAAACTATTTTTGATATATCTGAGCAAGAAGATTTTTCTTCTCTTGTTGCAATAGGCGATACTCTTGATGATGTTTTAAATAAATTTGAAGAAATTGATAAAAATGGCGGACAGGTTAGAGGTATTACAACTGGGCTTGAAAGTCTTGACAAACTTACAGGCGGATTGCAACGTAGTGATCTTATATTGCTTGCTGCCCGTCCATCTGTTGGTAAAACAAGTTTGGCTATGAATATTGTTAATAATGCGGCGTTACTTGGCAAACATAAAGTTGCGGTTTTCTCTCTTGAAATGCCTAAAGAACAAATAACTCAAAGAACACTTTGCAGCGTAAGTGGCGTTAGTATGGAAAAAGCTTTAAAAGGCAAACTTCAACCAAGTGATTGGTCTGCATTATGGGAGGGTAGCAAAAAACTAAGCGAAGCTAAAATTTATATAGATGATTCTTCAATGAACACATCAGTTCAAATTTTAAGCAAGTGCAGAAGATTAAAGCGTGAACAAGGTGGTTTAGATCTTGTTATGATTGACTATTTGCAACTTATGAGCCCTGCAAAAAAATCTAAAGACTCTAATCGTCAAAATGAAGTTGCTGAAATAACAAGAAATTTAAAAATTGCAGCACGTGAGTTACAAGTGCCAATTATATTATTATCTCAATTAAGTCGTGACATTGAAAAACGTGAAGGCCACGAACCAGTACTTTCTGATTTAAGAGAATCTGGCGCCATTGAGCAAGACGCAGATATTGTTATGTTTATTCATAACCCATCAAGATATGGCGACTTGCAAGTAGAAGACGGCCCAAACATTTGTGAACTTATTGTTGCAAAACACCGTAATGGTAGCTTAGCTAAAATTAAGCTTAAATGGATACCGGAAATTACAACTTTTGTGGATGTTGGCGCAAGCAGCGATAAAAAGAGTTTAGAGCAAATGGCCCCACCTCCACCACCGCCACCAGCTTATGCAGATCAAGAAATTGTTATGCAAGAAACTGATGGTTTAGATGAATTTGATTTTTAAAATAAAAACATAAAACAGATTTAAACATGTTTTATTGTACTTAAAATTAGGAGAAAAAATGAAAAAACTTACAGCAAAACAACTAAGAGAAATGTGGATAAAATTTTATAAAGAAAAAGGCCATGCTTTTATTCCATCAGCATCTCTTGTGCCAGAAAACGATCCTTCTGTTTTGTTTACAACAGCTGGTATGCATCCGCTTGTTCCTTATTTGCTAGGCGAAAAACACCCATGCGGCAAAAGGCTTGTTGACGTTCAAAAATGTGTTAGAACAGGCGACATAGATGAAGTTGGTGACAATTATCACTGCACCTTTTTTGAAATGCTTGGTAATTGGAGTTTGGGCGATTATTTTAAAAAAGAAAAAATTGCATGGAGTTTTGAATTTTTAACAAGCCCAAAATATCTAGACATACCAAAAGAAGATTTAGCGGTAACAGTTTTTGCCGGTGATGAAACTGCTCCAAGAGATATGGAAAGTTATGAAAACTGGAAAAAGTGTGGCATACCTGATGAAAGAATATTCTTTTTACCAAAAGAACACAACTGGTGGATTTTGGCAAGCGGCGTAGGCCCTTGTGGACCTGATAGCGAAATGTTTATTGATACAGGCAAGCCAAAGTGTTGTGAAGATTGCTCTCCGGCTTGCAGCTGTGGTAAATACGTTGAAGTTGGTAATGATGTTTACATGGAATATGTAAAAACAACAAAAGACGGTGAAATTAAACAAAACCCACAAAAAAATGTTGATACTGGCTTTGGGTTGGATAGATTATTGTATATTTCTAACGGTTTAGAAAGTGTTTATGATACAGAACTTTTTGTGCCTATTATTAAAAAAGTTGAAGAGCTTAGTGGCAAACAATATAATCAAGATGAACAAACCAAAAGAAACATGCGCATTATAGCGGACCATATTAGAGCGTCTGTATTTATTATTAGTGACGGCGTAACTCCATTAAATGTTGGTCAAGGATATGTTTTAAGAAGATTGTTAAGGCGTGCTATTAATTGTGCAAGTAGGCTTGGTTTTGAAGGTAATAAACTAAGTGAGCTTGTAAGTTGTGTTGTTGATACTTATAAAGAGTTTTATACCGAACTTCCAGAAAAGAAAATATTTGTAGAGCAAACCATTATTGCAGAATGCGAAAAATTTTCTAAAACACTTGAAACAGGTATTAAGGAATTTGAAAAAGTTGCAAGTTTTTGCAGAGACGGCAAACTTAGTGGTAAAACAGCTTTTAGATTGTATGATACTTTTGGTTTTCCGTTTGAACTTACAAAAGAGTTGGCTTTAGAAAAGAACTTAACCGTTAATGAAGAAGAGTATCAAGAAGCTTTTAAAAAACACCAGGAAAAATCTAAAGCTAACAACGATAAAGTGTTTAAAGGAGGCCTTGCAGATACTGGAGAACAAACAACAAAACTTCATACTGCCGTACATATTTTGCAAGCAGGATTAAGGAAGTTAATTAGTTCAGATATTTATCAAAAGGGTAGTAATATTACAAGCGAAAGATTAAGGTTTGACTTTAACTGTGATCATAAGCTTACAGAAGAAGAAAAACAAAAACTAGAAGATTTTGTAAATGATGTTATTAAAAAAGACATACCAGTTGTATGTGAAGAAATGACACTTGATCAAGCAAAAGAAAAAGGCGCTTTGGGTGTTTTTGAACACAAATATGGCGATGTAGTAAAAGTATACACAATTGATGGTGTAAGTTGTGAAATTTGTGGTGGCCCACACGCTTCAAGAACTGGCGAACTTAAAAAGTTTAAGATTATTAAAGAAGAATCAAGTAGTGCTGGTGTAAGAAGAATTAAAGCAACTATAGAGGCATAATAAATATTTTAAAAATTAAAACTAAAACAGCGGAGGAAAGGGGTAAATGAAATTATTTAAAAAATTTTTAATTTGGCTTGCCATAGCTTTGGGTGTACTTGTTGCCGCCTTTTTAGCTGTTTTTGCTTATATGTATTTTGCGCCAGGCACAAGTGTTTTGGGGTTTGAATATGTGTTGTCTAAAGACAATACTCAAAAGACATATACCGAATCTACCGACCTATCGGTCAGCGGGCTACAAGCCTTAGAAATAGTAACAGATAGAACGGATATCTTCATATGCCCAAACGCAGAGTCGAGAGAATTAAAAGTAGAAAGGTATTTTGACTTTTCTGGGTTTACAAAGTCCGTTAATGCAAACTTAAGTGTTTTAGAAACAATTGAAAAAAGATCATTTGATGAAAAGACAACGGCTTTTGACAAAACATTTAGAATAGTTGTTAACGAGCCTTCTGGTTGGGTTTCTAAAAACAATTCAAAAATTGTTGTTAGGGTACCAACAGAAATAGATATAAACACGATATATGCAAAGTCAAATGGCGGAAATATATATTATTATTCAGATGTTGAAAAGGTAGATGGTTATTTAAAATGTTCTGACTTGTATTTAAAAACAGATGATTCTGGCATAATAAACATTACAAGTCTTAGGGAAGTTGCAAATTATTATTTAACTAGTGGCGATGGTAATGTAATTTTTAATCAAGAAGGCACTGTTTCTTGCACTGAGGATATGAAGTTTTATACAAATAGAGGCGTTCTTGATATAGATACAACATTAAAAGTAAGAAACTTGTACATCAATTCAAACAATTCAAAAATTGGTCCACAGGTAAATGTTTATAATCTTGATGGAAATTTAAATGTTAATGCTAAAAGTGGCAGATACAAAATAAGTACAATTGGTAGTGTGGCTAAACCAAAATTAGTTGCAATGAACTTAGAAAATGCAGAAATAAATTTTGGGACAGTAAATGCAAGAGTATCTATACTTGCAGATACAAATGATGTAAATAACAAGGTTTATATTAACAATCTTTTTGCAGCTGAAAAAGAAAATAATTTTAACATTGGTAGTGGAAGCTTAACTATAAACAAACTTGTTGGAAACATTGCGGCTGACTTATCAAGTGGAAATATAAACATATTAGAGGCAGATCATTTAAGCAGTGTTTATGTTTATTCAACTTCTGGTGATATAAACGTAAAATATAAAGAGTATGCTGAAGATAATTACAATACAAAATTAATAATATTAACTCATACCGGGGATGTTGATATTTCAAACATAAGTTGCAGTTCAGAAATAACTGTTTTAGAAAATAGCGCAAACAGTCGTTTAAATTTGTCTTATTGTGCTGTGGCAAATAAAAACGGAACTGGATTAGAACATTTTATAAAAGCAAAAGATAGAAAAGTTAATTTTGCGGTAACAACAAACAGTGAGGCTTTTAAATGCAGATTGTTAACCACAACAGATATTAAATACACTGGTACAGCTTTTGCTATTAAGGTTTTAGAAAGTGATGCTGATTATTTGTTAAACCAAAACGAATATAAGGATCATTATAAAAATAATTATAGGGTTGGTTATGTTCTTGATGACTTAAGTGGGCCAATTAACGACTATATAACATATGGTAAAATATTAATTGAAACAACAAATGATATATATGTTTCAGAAAAAAGTAATTAAACAAAAATAAAGACGCTTTATTCTTTAATAAAGCGTCTTTTTGTTTATATTATTTTTCTTTTTTAATTTTATTTTGTTTTTCGTGCTTAATTTTTCTCCTGTGGGCAAAAAAGGCAACAAAACATAAAAGTACAACACCAACAAATGTAAATACAACCACATTTGTTATATGTTTGTTATGATGGATAATTGTATTTTTGTTGTTTAATACATTATTTATTAAATTTTTTTCGTTTTCTATTTTGTCTGTAATTGTTAAAGAATTGTCTTCTTCAATTACAGTAGAAAAAAGTGTTTTATCTACAACTTCTGCTAAATTCTTTGTAGTGTTTAAAACCAATTCTTTTTCTGCTAAATATGTGCCCATTTCAAAAAGTAGGCCTTTTGATGTTAACTCTTGATTATAATTACCTTTGGCGTAATAAATATCTAAAAACAACCAAGGACAATATTCTTCTGCAACGGTTACAAGATACATTGCAAATTGTAAGTTTGCATCTTTATTTGGATTTTTTTGCCCAACTACAATTCTGACTTTACATCTTTCAACACCATCAACCGTTTTAACATAAACATTTCTTGCAACACCGTCCCTATGTATATCAAAAAGCGCATCTGGATTTTTGTTTAATAAATCTTTTGCTGTTGACAAACTTCTAGAATAGGCATCAGAGTCATGGGGTAAATGTAAATTTTCGTTTAAATATACGGTGTATCCCAAATCTTTAAAATTGTTAGATAATTGCGTAGCAACGTCATGGATTCCACCTTTACCATATATGCTAGAGTATCCATCGCTTGGCACATAACTTTCGTCGTTGTGGGTCATATAAAGCCCAATACTTTTTTTAATAGAATTGTTTGATAGATATAATTCAGGTTTTAAGTTTTTAATTTTTGGTTTGTTATATGTTCCTGTGTATTTGCATTGTGCAATTTGAAGATAATTGTCTACATATATAATTTCATATTCATTTAAATTTTTATCTATTATAATATCTCCAATTTCTACAAAGTTGGTTTCTGATATTAAAGCGCCATCTAAATCATATATCAAATATGTTTGCTTAGAACCGTTTTCGCTATCAGCATATGCTTTTGTATTATGCAAAAAGATTTTTGAATAGTTTTGTCCTTTAAAAAGATTGATTTTTTGAAAGCAAATCAAATAAAAAACAAACAAAAATAAAAGCGTAAATGATAAAAAATAAGACTTTTTGCTTTTTAAATAGTTTTTCATAAAACTAGTATTTGCAAAAAGTCTATATTTATTTGGTTTATTTGATTAACAATTTATATTTGTAACAACAACGTCGCAACCAGAGTTTAAAATATTTTTAATTAATATATCTCCAATTTTAATTGATTTTGGTTGACTGCATTTTGCAATTTCTTTTAAACAGTCTTCAACTTTTTCTTTTGCTATTGGGTTAGAAAGTTTTAAAGAAATTGTGCCAGATTTATATTTTTTTATGGTTGTAACCATTCGCTCTGGGTGAGTAGCCTCTTTTTCACCATAAATTACACCTCTTGGGCAAGAGTTGCCCTTAACTTTTATTTGATTTGCGGTCTTTTCTACATGAAGATTGCAGCCCATAGGGCACATAATGCATACAAATTCCATAATTAAAAGGTCCTTTTAAAAAATAAATTTAATTATTTAATATTTCTACACTAATATCATCTTTTAAATCTTTTTTAGAAATTATTACGGTTTCCATTTCTGCAGGCAATAAAATATTTTTTGATATTTCTCTTATAACCTTGTCTTTGCATTTTATTACTATTTTTGCATTTTCAAAAATATTAGAAACTCTAAAATTTATATTTAAAATTCCATCGCCCTCATAAAAAGTTGTTGGGTTTGTGTATCTTACTCCGTTTAAGTTTTTTATTAAATGTTGAGGCGTATTGCTTAATTTTTCATTAACATAATTAGCTGCATTTTCGCCACAGCGCTCAGCTTCTTTTGTAACATTGTCAACAATATCGTGAACATGCAACACGTTTCCACAAGAAAATAAGCCAGGCAGAGAGGTTTGTAAGTATTCATCAACTTGTGCGCCACCTGTAAAAATGTTTTGTTTTAAATTTAAGTTTGAGACTATATCTGTTTCTGGCACTAGACCAATGCTTAAAACAACAGTGTCACACTTAATAAATTCCTTTTTATCAAGATCAAAACTAAAATCGCTTTTTACGGGAGCAACCCAAACGCCTTCAACACGGTTTTGTCCAACAACTTCTACAACAGTTTTAGATAGGTGCAAAGGTATGTTAAAGTCGTTTAAACATTGGGCAATGTTTCTTTTTAGACCAGACGGGTGTGGCATTATTTCATATACTCCCAAAACATTTGCTCCTTCAAAGTGCATTCGTCGTGCCATAATTAGGCCAATATCACCACTGCCAACAATAACAATATTTTTGCCAACCATTTTGCCATAAATATTAATTAACTTTTGTGCACTTCCAGCTGATATTATTCCTGCAGGTCTTGTGCCGCATAGTGATATTGCTCCGGCAGGTCTTTCACGACAACCCATTGCTAGTATCACTGCTTTTGATTTTATTTTTTTTACACCGTTTTTGCTAATTGTGTTTACTGTAAACACCGTACCTTTTTTTGTTATATTTGTTACTGTTGTTTGCAACAAAATATTTAGGTTTTCTTCCAAAGCCTTTGCAGCGAACCTGTTGGCATATTCTGGGCCGGTTAGTTCTTCTTTAAAATAATTCAACCCAAATCCGTTGTGTATGCATTGGTTTAGTATTCCGCCCAATTTGTTTTCTCTTTCTACAACCAAAACAGAGGCTCCGTTTTCTTTTGCTTTTAAAGCTGCGGCTAGGCCTGCGCTTCCACCACCAATAACAATAATGTCATAGTTTGTATTATTTTTCATATATCCCACCAACCTTTATATCGTTTGTAACAACACTGCTATCTGCTTTAAAGTTGATTTTATTGCTATCACAGTTATAATGTTTTGCACAAATTTCTAACAATTTTGGATAGCAAAAAGAGCCTTGACACCTGCCCATTGTTGTGCGTAGTCTACGCTTTATTCCATCTGTTGTAATTGGTGGAATTGGAGAAGATAACACTTCTAAGATTTCACCTTTTGAAATCATTTCACATCTGCAAACAATTTCTCCATAATTTGCATCTTTTTTAATAAGCCTGTTTAGCTTACCTTGACTTAGCGTCAAGATATTTGTATAAGGCTTTCTCTTTTTAGGCTTAATTTTTTTTGTTTTAAGCCCATTTTGTTGTAACAATTGTAAAATATGCTGCGCTATTGCTGGGGCAGCAGATAAGCCCGGAGAATTAATTCCGGCCAAAACAAAATAGTTTTTATTTGTGGAGCTTTGATTTATAACAAAATCATCACCACACTTAACTCTAACACCAGCATACAGTTTAATAGTTTTTTTGTAGTTTATATTATTAACCATATTACCGACTTGACTTTTTATAACGTCTAAACTTTGATAGTCTACGCTTGTGTCATAGGTATTTATAGGTACTGCAGTTGGCCCAAAAAACACATTGCCTTTAACAGTAGGGCAGGCTAAAATACCCTTGCCTAATTTTGTAGGTAAAGGAAAAATTGGTCTATTAACAAGCCCCTTTTCGCTGTGATCTAAAAGAATATATTCGCCTTTTATAAGTTCTAAATCTAGTATTTTATCATCTAGCATTTTATTAATAACATTAACGTTTTGTGCAGTAGCATTAATTAAATATTTGCAGCAGACAAATTCGTTTTGTTGACCGTGTAAAGTATAACCCTCATCATTTTTTGTTATTTTTTTAACATCAAAGTTAAGCAACAATTTTCCACCGTTTATTACAGCTTCTTCACACAAGCTAATGCAAAAATGGTAAGGTGCAACAAGTTTTGCGGATTTTGCATATAAGGCATATTCTATATTGTCAGACAAGTTTGGTTCGAGTTTTTTTATTTGTTTTTTGTTTAAAATTTTAATATTTTTAACACCATTTTGTTTGCCTTGATTTAAAAGCAAGGTTAAATGGTCTAAACTGTTTTTGTCACCAACAACAAGAGAACCGCAATTTACTATTTTTTCTCCCAAACGTTTTGCAATTTTATTGTACATTTTGTTGCCCATCACGTTAAGTTTTGCTTTTAGTGTATTTGGCTTGCAATCATATCCTGCGTGGATAATGCCGCTATTTGCCTTTGTTGACCCCAAACTTACATCGTTGCCCTTTTCAATTAAAACACAAGAAACACCCTTTAAAGCAAGCGCATTAAAAACAAAACTTCCTATAATTCCGCCGCCAATGATGGCAACTTCGCACTTTGTCATATAACCCTCTTTTAAGTAACAATTTTTTACTAAGACTTGATATTTTTAGCATAAAAAAAACTAAAAATAAAGTCAACTTTTTAACAAATTAGTTAATGATTTTTATACAAAAAAGTTAATTTGGTTCGAATTTGTTTTTTTATATTTTTTATTTTAATTTTTATGCTTTGTTATTAAAATAACAAAATTATTTTGCTTTGAATTTGAATAGTGATAAAATATCATTGTAAAGTATTTGTTTTTAACCTTAGTTTAAAGGGAGTTTTAAAATAATATGAAGTACATTTTAACTATTGATGAAGGAACAACTTCGGTTAGAGCTATTTTATATAACGTTAAAACAAACAAGTTTGAGAAGTTTGAAAGACGTTCTTTTAAGCAAATTTTTCCACAACCGGCATGGGTAGAGCACGATGCAATGGAAATTTGGCAAAAAACGCAAGAGTGTGTTTTAAATGTTTGTAAAGGTATTAATCCGCAAGATATTAGCGGGGTTGGAATAACAAATCAAAGAGAAACCATTGTTGCCTGGGATGACAAAACAAAAAAACCTTTGTGTAACGCAATTGTTTGGCAATGTCGTAGAACATCCAAGTTGTGTGAAAAACTTAAAAAAAGTAAAATGTCTAAACAGATTCACAACAAAACAGGTCTAGTGCCAGATGCATATTTTTCGGCCACAAAGATAAAGTGGTTAATTGATAACAATAATAGCGTAAAAGAATCTTTAAAAAGAGGCACCTTAAGAGTAGGAACAATTGAAAGCTTTTTAGTTTATATGCTAACAGAGGGAAAAGTGTTTGTAAGTGATGTTACAAACGCAAGTAGAACTATGCTTTTTAATATAAAAACTTTGCAGTGGGATGAAGATTTGTTAAAGTTTTTTAGTATACCAAAATGGATATTGCCACGCGTTGTTGATAACGACGAGGTCGTTGGTCAAACAAATATTTTGGGTTATCCAATTAAAATCGCAGGTCTTATTGGTGATCAACAAAGTTCGCTTTTTGGTCAAGGTTGTTATGAAGTGGGCATGACTAAAAACACATATGGCACAGGTTGCTTTATGTTAATGAATACTGGAAATGAAATTGTAAAAAGTAAATATGGGTTATTATCTACAATTGCATTTAAAACTAAAAATAGAATTAACTATGCATTAGAGGGCAGTGTTTTTAACGCAGGCAGTACAGTAAATTGGGCAATAGATAATTTGGGTATAGCATCTTCGCCGCAAGAACTTACAAAAATAGCGCTGTCTATTGAAAGCAGTGAGGGGGTTTATTTGGTGCCAGCTTTTACTGGCCTTGGTACGCCTTATTGGGATATGGATGCAAGAGCTGTTATTTGTGGCATGACAAGATCAACAGACAAACGCCACATAGCAAGAGCTGTATTAGAAAGTATGGCTTATTGTAGTTATGATGTTTTGTCTACAATGCAAAAAGATAGCAAATATAAAATTACAGAACTGCATGTTGATGGTGGCGCGTCTGAAAATGAAAATCTTATGCAATTTCAGTGTGATTTGTTGCAAACTACTTTAAAAAAATATCATCAAGAAAGTACATGTTTGGGTAGCATGTTTTTAACGGGTTTAGCAACAGGTGTTTTTAACAGTTTGGATGAAATAAAAAACTTGTTAAAAGAGCAAAAAGAATATAATCCATTTAAAACAAAATTAGAAATGTTATCACAAATAAAAGCGTGGAAACTAGCTGTAAAGAGGTGCTTAAAAAAATAATTTTTAGGAGGTGTTTATGGAACAGGGTTTTATTAAAAGTTTTGATAACGCTCAAATTTATGTTTACGCGTGGACAGACGTAAAAAAACCAAAGGGAATTGTTCAAATTTTTCATGGCATGAGCGAACATGCAAAAAGGTATGATGATTTTGCAAAGTTTTTAAATAGTCAAGGCTATTTGGTTTTTGCAGATGATCATAGGGCACACGGTAAGACAGCCGGTAGTGTTTCCTTGCTAGGTAAATATAAAAACGAAACAAACTTGTTTTATGATACCCTTCTTGATGAGTTGTTTATATCAGAACTTCTTACAAAAGAATACAACTTGCCTTTATATGTTTTTGGGCACAGTTATGGTTCATTTTTATGTCAAGCTTATATACAAAAAAGCGCGTTTTATAAAAAGGCTATAATGTGTGGCAGTGCACTTATGAAAAACCGCATTGATATTAAGTTTGGCAAGTTTATTGCAAAATTAACAGCAAGATTTAAAGGAAAGGATGCCCCAGCCAAACTTGTAGAAAAATGTAGTTTTGGTGCTTATAATAAAAAAGTAAAGAGGGGTAGTTGGCTAAATACAGATAGTGAAGAAGTTAAAAAATATCAACTTGACCCATATTGCGGTCAGCCATTTAGTGCAAAATTTTATGTAGATTTTTTTACAACTTTTGATTGGATTTATACAAAAGAGCACACAAGAAAAATAGATTTATATAAGCCTCTTTTATTAATTGCCGGCAAAGATGATCCTGTTGGGAGCATGGGCAAATCTGTTGCAGATTTGTTTAAGTTTTATACAGGTCTAGAAGTTAAAAATTTAAAAATGCATTTATATAAAGACGCAAGGCATGAAATATTAAACGAGCCGGCTATAAAACAACAAGTATATAAAGATGTTTTAAACTTTATTGAGGAAGAGGATTTGTTAAAAACTCAAAGTTGAAAATAAAAGGGGATTTTAGTTTTGCAAAAACAAGACGAGTTAAGTTTTAAAAAATGTTTTAAAAGCAATAATATTAATACAACAAAAAAGCAAATTTACAACTTAATAAAAAACTTGACAGATTATGTTGAAGGGGAAGAACGTTTTTTGATTTGCAAAACATTAAATATAAAAACTCAAGATTTGCTTTTATTAAAACAATTTGAAAATGCACAATTAAAAAAGCTAAAGAAGGTAACAAAAAAAAGGATAATGGGTATTCCGCTAAATAAAATTTTAAAAAAAGAGGATTTTTATTTAGATGGGTTTGTTATAAATAAACATGTTTTAGCGCCAAGAAAAGAAACGGAAATATTAGTAGAGCAAAGTTTAAAACAAATTGAAAACAGTCAAAAAGATATTGTTAGGGTTTTAGATTTGTGTTGTGGCAGTGGTGTTATAGGGCTTAGCGTTGCAAAACATAGCAAAAAAAAGGTTTTTGTAGTGCTAACCGACAAAAGCAAAAAAGCATTAAGAATTGCCCAAAAAAATTTAAAAGATTTACAAATAAAAAACGCAAAAATTGTTTGTAGTGACATGTTTAGCCGCTTGAAAAATGAAGATAAGTTTGATATAATTATTAGCAATCCACCATACATACAAACTTCTCAAATAAAATTATTACATCAGGGTGTTGTAAAATATGATCCAAAAATGGCTTTGGATGGTGGAGAAGATGGTTTAAAATTTTATAAAATTATTGCGCAAAATTTACAAGATCATTTAGTTAAAAACGGCACAGTTTTATTAGAGATTGGTTTTGATCAAGCAGATCAAGTTTCAAAACTTTTTAAAGATCAAAAATTTTGCACAAAGGTTTTAAAAGATTATAGTAAAAACGATAGAATTGTTATAGCAAAACAATAAAAACATTGGTAAGGAAGCAATATTTAGTATGATTGAAAAACTTGACAGTATAATGGAAAAATATAAAGAGCTAACACAAAAGGTTGTTGATCCCGATGTGATTGCTGATAATAAAACATGGCAAAAACTTGTTAAAGAACATAGTGATTTAACTCCTATTGCCGAGGGTTATGAAAAACTTAAAAAATGTATTAATGACCTAAAAAATGATGAGGAATTATTAGAGGTAGAAACAGACTCTGAAATGAAAGATCTCTTAGAAGAAGAAGTTAAATCTTTAAAAAAGCAAAAAAATGACCTAGAAGAAGAGTTAAAAATTTTATTGCTTCCTAAAGACGAAAATGACGATAAAAACGTTATTATAGAAATTAGAGCAGGCGCAGGTGGAGACGAAGCAGCGTTGTTTGCAGGCGAGCTTATGAGGCTTTATATGATGTATGCTGAAAAACATCGTTTTAAAACAGAAGTTTTAAACTTAAATGATATTGAACTTGGCGGAATAAAGGAAGTTGTTTTTTCAATTTCTGGCGCTGGAGCATATAGCAAATTAAAATTTGAAAGTGGCGTTCATAGGGTTCAACGTGTGCCTGAGACTGAAAGTCAAGGCAGGGTTCACACTTCAACAGCAACTGTTGCGGTTTTGCCAGAACTTGAAGAGGTAGAGTTTGAAATTGCTGATAAAGATTTAAGAATAGATACTTATAGAAGTAGTGGTGCTGGTGGGCAGCATGTTAATAAAACAGACTCTGCTATAAGGATGACACACTTGCCAACGGGTATTGTAGTTGCATGTCAAGACGAACGTAGTCAATTAAAAAACAGAGAAAAAGCCATGATGATTTTAAAAGCAAAACTTTATGATTATTATCAAGGCCAAAAAAATAAAGAATATGCAGATAGTAGAAAAGCTCAGGTTGGCACAGGTGATAGAAGTGAAAGAATTAGAACATATAACTTCCCACAAGGAAGGATGACTGATCATAGAATAGGGTTTACTTCATATAACTTGCTTGATTTTATGAACGGAAATATAGATGAGCTTATAGACGAACTTCAGCTTGATGATCAAAGAAGAAAACTAGAAAGTTTAGAATAAAAATTATTACTTTAGATAAAAGGAGTAATTATGACAACAAAGGACTCTCTCATAAAAGATATTATATATAAGCGCGCAAACGGTGAGAAACTTATAGGTGACCCTCACGCCATTGCAAGTTGTAAAAACGAGCAAAGCAGAGATGTTATTGATAACGCCCGTCTTGGTAGTTATGATAGGTTTGGAAATTATATAATTATTCCAGACATTAAGAGAGAACTTGTTTCCATTCCAAAGCTTGTATACAATGTAAAATCTTTAGATTCAAAAATGGTTTATGAGCTAAAAGCAACCGTACCTATTTTTGGCGATATATTTTTTAAACTTACTTTTGTGGGCGAAGAAGCGTTATTAACAATAACAGAAACTGTATATAGAGAAGCCAATGGTTATCTTGAAGTGTATGACGAAATTGTTGACAGTATGTTTTATGGTAAAAATTCTTTGCCAAAAGAAATTATTTTTAGAAATTACAATATAGTTGACAAGCCAGATGATTTTGGTAAGCAATCAGGTTTATACGATTTTAACAATATTTTAACAAGAAAAGTTTATTTAACATTATTATCAAAAGAGCTTAAAGATATTTCTAAATTTGACGAAAAAAAAGCTTTTGATAAAATGGTTAGTGAATTAAAAAGTAGTGGCGAGTATGGCCAAAGGGTTTTAAGAGATTTTGTTTTTAGACTTAAAGAACGTCCTGGTGTTTTTGAAATAACAAAATCAGAAAACTATAACAGGGCAGTAAACGAAATTTTGTTAAGTTCGCTTGATATAGTAACTACACAGCAAGATAAAGAAGAGTATTCTACAAGACAAATATATTTTAATGTTTTAAACGCAAGAAACGAAAATATAGAAGAATATTTAGAAGAGGCAAATGCGCGTGTTGATGATAAATATGTAAAAAATATTATTGATAAAGCAACGCAAAACTTTCAAGAAGAAAACGAAGAAGAAACAGTTGAAGAGTTTTTTGATAGGATTTCTGATAAAAAAAGCGTTCCTACAAAGCGCAAGCTAGAAAAACCTGTTTTAAAACAAGGTAAAGAGCAAGATAATAAAGAAGCAAAATCAAAAGAAGATAAAATTAAAGATATTATAGATAAAAAAGACAAAAAACAATCTAAAACAACAGATGAGAAGAAAACACCTTCAGGTAAAAAACTTAAACCAAGCAAATCAAAACAAAAAAATTCAAAACTTAAAGGTAAAAAGAAGTCATCTGCAAAAAAGAAAAACGCAGCAAAAAGAAAACTTGCTAAAAAGAAGCTTGGAAAAGGAAAACTAAAAAATAAAAAGAAAAAGCTTAAAAAGGCAAAAAACCCACAAAAAGCAAAAAACAAATCTGGCGCAAAAATGGGTAAAAAGCCTTCAGAAAAGAAACCAGCCGCAAAGAAACCAGCCGCAAAGAAACCAGCTAAAAAGAATAAAATGCTTTTGTATGAACAAAACGAAGTAAAAGTAAAGGAAGTGGTGAGTTTTGTAAAGCGATCAACTGCGCAAAAAGCTGATATTACACATCAAAAAGAAAGTTTTAGTCATCACCAAAAAGGAAGTGTTGATCTTGGGGTGGTTAAAGTTTTTGCAAAGAATCGACATGTGGGCCTTACACAGTCGTCAGAAAACCAAAACGCAACTTTAACAGC
Organism: Clostridia bacterium; assembly: GCA_017403205.1. The sequence continues at coordinate 23,709 of JAFQOM010000106.1, forward strand.
TAAAAGCGCAACGTTATCAAAAGGTGGTATTTATAGCGGTGTAGGAGAAGAACCAAGCCAAAGAGATGCCGTGTCTGTTCTCGAAAGGGCGTTTGATATAAAGGCAGGAAGAGGTTTGTCTGGCAACCTTCCACTAGAGAATTTAAGTGTGTTGCCTGATAACAATGCTAATGTACAGGCAAATTTAAGACAAGACTCAACTGTTCAGATGAATTCAGATGGTCAAGCAGAGGGGTTGTTTGTTGGGGGCGTGACTGGAACTAGTCAAACAGGTGACTTGTCTCTTGGTGGTATTTCGACAAATGGTAAAGAAAGCACGCCTTTATCTTCTACACCAGTTTCACCAGCTAATAGCAATTTGACGCAAGATACCACAACATAAAAATTTGTTTTTGCTTTATTAATTTTATTAGCTTATGCTAATAAAAATGTCGATTTAATCATAAAAGTAATTTCATAGGTGCATTTCTGTTTATTATGTTTAAAATGACTATTTACAAAGAAAGTTTTGTATGATAAAATAAGGCATAAAATGTATGAAGGAGAGATGTTTATGGCTCATGTGTTCTATACAGGCAAACCAACACTTATACCAAAAAATACTGCACCAGCTAAAGCTTATAACGATGCTAGACAAAATTTAAACATTGAATATTTGGGTGACTTTTTTTACGAGGACAACTTTCCAATACAAGCCAAAAATTGTGAAGTTGGCAAAAAGTATCCTGCGGATGGGGCAAAATGTCAATTTGGTTTTTGGAAGGTAGTAAACAAAGGGGATTTTATTTTAAGAAATAGACCAGGTGAAAGAGTTGTGCCTTCTCCAGACGGAAGAGAATATCTTGTCAGCTATGTTGTAACGCCAAGAATGTGTTCTGATGATAGGGCATCAGAACTCCCTCACGGGGCTTTTTATGTTCAAGGTCATGAATATCAAGATATTGTTGATCCTGGTGCTGTAGCACTTGCAACAAATGGTAAGGGTTTGGTTAGAGATATTGCAAGCGCGATTGTAGATGATCGAACTGCAGACGTAAAAACAACTTTAAAAATAGGCACAACCACATCACAAATTCCAGGAGAAGTTGTTTTTTTGGGATTTGGAAATGCAAACCATTGCGATACTATGATACAGTCTGTTTTACGCAACAGTTTGCCAGAAGTTTATGCTGATTTTCCTGGTGAAGTTAAACCTGCAAGTTTAGATCCAACATTAAACGCTGATTTATACGAAAGGTATGATATTCCAAATCCAGCACCACAACAAAATTAATGTGCGTTGTTTTAGTTAATTTGCACTAAAATAAAAACAAAAAAGCATTGACAAATGACTATAAATATGATATACAAAATTAACACTCTTTTTCGGGGTGTTAATTTTTTGATAAAAAAAGGTAATTATTATGAGAGACAGAATTACTCTTGCATGCACAGAATGCAAACAAAGAAATTATGATTCATACAAAAACAAAAAGAATGACCCAGACAGAATTGAAATGAAAAAATATTGCAAATTTTGCAAAAAGCACACAGCACACAAAGAAACAAAATAATTTTGTTTTTTCTTTTTTATTGAGCGCATAAATAAATTAGCGTAAGTTGCTTAAATTTTGGAGGTTTTTTAAATGGCTAAAAAAGAAGTAGAAAAAGAAGAAGCCAAAACTCTTACAAAAAAAGAGATTAAAGAACAAAAGAAACAAGAAAAGTTAAAACAAAAAGAAAAGCAAGCAAAAAAAGATAAGAAAGAAAAAAAACCAGGCTTATTTAGAAAACTTAAAGAAGCTTGGGGCGAACTAAAAAAAGTTACATGGCCTAAATTTGCAACAGTTGTTAAACAAACAGGCGTAGTTATTTTAGTTGTTCTTATTTTTACAGTTGTTTTATTTGGTATAGATTACCTTCTTGGTCTTTTGTATAACTTGTTTATGTCATAATATAAAACAAAATTTTTTGATTACGGAGATTTAAATGGAAGAAGAATTAGAAGCAAAATGGTATGTTTTACACACATTTTCCGGTTATGAACAAGTTGCTAAAACAAATCTTGAAGTTGTTGTAAAAAAATATAATTTAGAACACCGTATTTTTGATATAATTATTCCAATGGAAGAAACCATTGAAGAAAGAAACGGAAAAAAGAAGCTTGTTAGCAGAAAATTAATGCCTTGCTATCTTTTGGTTAAAATGAAATATGGTGACGACCTATGGCATAACATAACAAGAACACGTGGTATAACAGGTTTTGTTGGTCCAAAAGGCAGACCTTTGGCCCTTACTCAAGAAGAAATAAGAAAGCTTCACTTAGAAAAAGTTGTAGTTGATATTGATCTTAAGGCAAATGACAAGATTGAAGTTATAGATGGACCACTAAATACTTTTGTTGGAACAGTTTTAAGCGTAGACTCTAACGCAAAAAAATGCAAAGTAAATGTTGAAATGTTTGGTAGAGAAACCGCAGTTGATTTAGACTTTGCACAAGTAAGAAAAATTTAATTAGAGTAAACTTAATTTGATAATATTTTTTCAAGTCAAAACAAAAATTTATTTAAACTGCGAGTTTTTTTGTTAGATTAAGAAAAATTATTATATATCGCAAGTTTGTTTTAAAAACAAAGTTGCAAATAAAATTTTGGATAATACCAAAGTTTTATATGTGGGAGAGTGTAAATTTTTTATGCATTCGATAAAAACCACTTATTTGCCACAAGGCAGGAGGAAAAAATGGCAGAGAAAAAAGTTAAGGCAATTGTTAAGTTACAATTACCTGCAGCAAAAGCTACCCCAGGACCACCAGTTGGCTCAACACTAGGACCTCATGGTATTAATATTGCTGCTTTCACAAAAGAATTTAACGATAAGACAGCAGACAAGGCAGGTTTAGTTATCCCTGTTGTTGTTACTATCATGGAGGATAGGTCTTTCACATTTGTTCTCAAAACTCCACCAGCAGCAGTTTTAATTAAAAAAGCATGTGGAATTGATAAAGCAAGTGCAACTCCAAACAAAACAAAAGTCGCAAAAATTACCAAAGCCCAAATTAAGGAAATAGCAGAATTAAAAATGCCAGACCTTAATGCAGCAAGCATCGAAAGTGCTATGTCAATGATAGCTGGTGCAGCAAGAAGCATGGGTGTAGAGGTTGTTGATTAATTATAGTGGGAGAGAGCAAATTTAGGTTGTTCTCACATGTACCACAGGAGGTAATAATGAAAGTAGGAAAAAGATATAAAGAAGTTAGCGCTCTTGTTGAAAAATCAAAAGTTTATGAACCAAAAGAAGCTTTAGAACTTTTAATTAAAACAGCAAAAGCAAAGTTTGACGAAAGTGTTGAACTTCACGTTAAACTTGGCGTTGACGGCAGAAGTGCTGACCAACAAGTTAGAGGAACTGTTGTTCTTCCAGCAGGAACAGGTAAAACAAAAAAAGTTTTGGTTATTGCTAAAGGCGATAAAGCTGACGAAGCAACAAAACTTGGTGCTGATGTTGTTGGTGCAGAAGAAATTATCACAAAAATTCAAGGCGGATGGCTTGATTTTGACGTTTGTATCACAACACCTGATATGATGGGTTTTGTTGGTCGTGTTGCTAAAATATTGGGACCTAAAGGCTTAATGCCAAACCCAAAAAGTGGCACAGTTACAATGGACGTTGCAAAAGCTATTAATGATGTTAAAGCTGGTAAAGTTGAATATAGACTTGATAAAGCAAACATTGTTCACGTTGGTATTGGTAAAGTTAGCTTTGGTGTTGAAAAGTTATTTGAAAACTATGATGCACTTATGAGCGCTTTAGTTAAAGCAAAACCAGCAGCAGCTAAGGGTGTTTATTTAAAGAGCATTACATTAAGCTCTACAATGGGCCCTGGAATTAAAACTTCTTACAAAATGAACTAATATTTTAAAAGTTTAAAAAACCTAGAAAAAATTTTCTAGGTTTTTTTTGTTACACAAGGTTATTAAATCTTTAAATTTTTGTTAAAAAATCGTTTTGAAAATGCGTATAAAAATTATAGAATATATTTCAAAGGAGATATATTATAAATGAGTTACGCAGATGATGTTTTTATACAAAACGCTAAAAAGATTTTAAACGAAGGCATTTGGGATACTACTGGTCCTGTTAGACCAAGATGGAGTGATGGCAGTGAAGCTCACACTAAAAAGTGCTTTTGCATTGTAAATAGATATGATTTGTCAAAAGAATTTCCAGTTATGACTCTTAGAAAAACTGCTTTTAAAAATTGTGTAGACGAAATATTGTGGATCTGGCAAAAAAAATCAAACAACATTAAAGATTTACATAGCCATATTTGGGATAGCTGGGCAGACGAAAATGGGAGTATTGGCAAGGCTTATGGCTATCAATTAGGCGTAAAACACAAATACAAAGAAGGCGAAATGGACCAGGTAGACAGGGTTTTGTATGATCTTAAACATAATAAACTAAGCCGTAGAATTATGACTAACATTTATACTTTTCAAGATTTACACGAAATGAACTTGTATCCATGTGCTTATAGCATGACATTTAACGTTACAGGTAACAAACTTAATGGTATTTTAAACCAAAGGTCACAAGACATGCTTACAGCAAATAACTGGAATATTTGTCAATATGCTGTATTAATGCATATGTTTGCTCAAGTTTCTGGGCTTGAGGTTGGTGAGCTTGTTCATGTTATTGCAGATGCTCACATTTATGATAGGCACTTGCCTCTTGTAGAAGAAATGATAAAACGTCCAACCTATCCTGCTCCAAAATTTAAAATTGATAAAAGTATTACTAATTTTTATGACTTTACAGTTGATAGTTTTGAGCTTGAGGGCTATGAACACAACCCACCAATTGGTAAAATAGAAGTTGCTGTTTAATATTAAAAATTTTGCTTAAAGCAAAACATTTAGACAATAAAAAGGGGTTTTTATGAATTTAATTGTTGCTGTTGATAATAACTGGGGTATAGGCTCTAAAAACGGGCTTTTGTATAACCTGAAACAAGATATGAATTATTTTAAAGAAAAGACAATGAATAAAGTTGTTGTTATGGGAGATAGAACTTTGGCTTCCTTCCCTAATGGCAATCCTTTAAAAAATAGAATTAATATTTGTTTAAGCGATGATAAAGATTTTCAAAAAGAAGGCGTAACAGTTGTAAACTCGCTTACAGAACTTTTTGAAACACTTGCTTTTTATGATACAGAAAATATTTTTGTTATAGGTGGAGCGTATGTTTATAAACAACTTTTGCCATATTGTCATAAAGCATATATAACAAAAATTAAAAGCGAAAAGCCAGCAGATAGGTTTTTCCCAAATCTTGATATCGACAAAGACTGGGTGTTAGATAAAACTAGTGACCCATGCTATGAAAACGAAATAGTGTTTTATTTTTGTGAATATATTAACAAAAATCCACAAAAATTTAATTATGGTTATGAAAAGCCTGAGTTGTTTTAATAAAATAAAAGCTGTTTAATTTAAAATAACAATTGTAATCTTTAATAAATTATTGTAAAATTATATTGTTAAAAAGAATTTTCTTTTTAACAATATTTTTTTAAAAAAGTAAAAAAATGATAAAACAAAAATACATATTTTAATGTGTTTTAGCGGTATATAGCAAATTTTAAAAGGTAAAATAATATGTATAAATATGAGTTTATTGCAGATAAATCCGGCAAACTTAGTGACGCTTTATATTCATTTGGATTAAAGCCTAGTCAAGTAAGTAAATTGCTTAAAAACAAAGATGTTAGAATTGACAACATTAAATATAATTTTGATGCTTTGGTTGATGAGGGTCAAAATATAACTTTTTTTATAAATGAAAATTTGGAAGAGAGCGCAAAAAATTTTAACATTATTTATGAAGATGAAAATATTGTGGTTATAAACAAGCCGGCAGGTGTAGAGGTTACAGGAAGCGAAAAAAGTATTGATAAGTTGATGAACATGAGGGCTGTTCATAGATTAGATAAAAACACAAAAGGTTTGTTGATTTTGGCTAAAAATAAAGAGGCAGAACATAGCTTGCTTAAAGCATTTAAAGAGCATAATATAGAAAAACATTATGTATGTGAAGTGTTGGGTAATAGTGATTATAAAGGTAAAGTTTATGAAGCATATTTAAAAAAAAACAGCAAACTTGCTATAGTTCAGGTTACAAAAGATTATCAGCCAAATAGTGCTAAAATATTAACGCAATTTAAAACAATAAAAAAAGGTAATAAAACTAGTGTTGTAGAGTGCAATTTATTAACAGGCAAAACACATCAAATAAGGGCTCATTTAGCATTTTTAGGCAACCCAATTTTGGGTGACGATAAGTATGGCAACAAAGAATTAAACAAAACACTAAAAGAAAACAAACAAAAATTGTTTTGCTATTTTTTAAAGTTTGTAAATTTGTCTGCTCCGTTAGAATATTTAAATCAAAAAGAATTTTTTATATATGATAAATGGTGTGAAAACATTTTAAAAGCACTTAAAAAAAATTAACAATAAAATATTTTAAAAGCCGCAGTTTAAAAGGTTTTTAACATTTTTTATATTTAAAATTTATTAAAAACTTAAACCGTTATTTTATTAGATTAAGGAATAATTTTATGAACAAATTAGATTTATTAAAACTTGCAGAAGAACAAGATGTAGAGGCATATAGCATGGAAGATTTTGAGCAAGAACAAAGTGTTAATTCTACAGAAAAGTATAAACAAGACTATCAAGATTATTATGATGATGTTAAACAAGCAAGCAAATATATAAAAGAGGATTGGTAAATCAAAATATAAATTTTAAGGGAAAAAGTATAATGATTACATTAATTAAAAAGTTGTTTATAAAAGATTATAAAAATACAAGAGATGCTTCAGTTAGGTTTAGATATGGTGTTGTTGCTGGTATTTTTGGACTTATTTCAAACTTATTATTGTTTGCTTCAAAGCTTATAGTTGGTTTAATAGGGGCAAGTATTACTATTGTTGCAGATGCGGTTAATAACCTTGCAGATATGGGCAGTAATTGTGTTGTTATTTTTGGGTTTAAATTATCTTCTAAACCAGCGGATTCTGAGCATCCTTTTGGTCATGCAAGATACGAGCAAATTATGGCGTTGATTGTTGCTGTGTTGGTTGTTTCTATTGGCCTTTTACTTGGCAAAAGTTCTATAGAAAAAATAATTTCAAACGATAAAACTTCTGTTAGTATTGCAACTTATATTGTTTTGGGGTCGGCAATTTTAATTAAAATTTTTCAAGCAGTATTGTATAACAATTTTTCTAAAAGTATTAACAGTCAAGTTTTAAAAGCAAGCAGCATAGACAGTAGAAACGATGTTATTTCTACAACTGCGGTTTTAGTTGCAACAATTTTAATCCATATCTTTGGTGATGTTGGTATTAGTATTGACGGCCTTTTTGGTATTCTTGTTTCTATATTTATTATTATTTCAAGTTTAAAGCTTGTTAAAGAGACAATAGGCCCTCTTTTGGGAGAAATGCCAGAAAAAGATTTTATTGACGAACTTAAGAAAAAGCTTTTAAGTTATAAAGGTATTTTGGGAATACACGACTTTTTAATTCACTCTTATGGTCCAAACACTTATTTTGCAAGTGTGCATGCTGAAGTGTCTAATAAAGTTGATGTTATGATTTCACACGATATGATTGACAATATAGAAAAGGATTTTAAAGATATTTATAATATATCACTGTCAATTCACATGGATCCAATAGAAAATGAGAATGAAGAGGTAAACTTTCACAAACAAAAGGTTAAGGTTATATTAGATAACTTTGACAAAAGTCTAGATTTTCATGATTTTAGGCTTGTTAGTGGCGAAACGCACACAAATTTAATATTTGATGTTGTTATACCTTTTGCCAGCAAAATAACAGTGGAAGATATTAAAGCAGAGTTGTATGACAAGTATAAAAAAGAAGAAAAAACTTTTTATTTTGTAATTAATGTAGATAGAATTTAGCAAAAAACTTATCAACAAAACAATAAAAATTGTTGATAAGTTTTTTTAATTTAATATAAAGAAGTATTATTTATATATATATTATTATGCAGTTCTTCCAAAAATAAAAAATACACATATAAAGCATTGAAGATTGCCAATCTTTTTGTTAAAATAATTATACTTTCTTAAATAAACATTAAAAGGATTTTGGTCATGGCTTTTTGTAAATACTCAACTAGTTTAATAAGCGAAGGAACCATTAGCATTGATATTAAGTTTTTAAACGATTATGTGCCAATTGCACCAGAAAATTGTTTAAAAGTTTATTTGTTTGGTTTGTTAAAATGTCAAAACAGCGCAGGCTATGACAATACAATAGAAAACTTTGAAAATGTATTAGGCTTAAGCAGAGAAGATATAATAAGCGCATTTTTATATTGGCAAGATCAAAACCTTGTTCAGGTGTTGGAAACAGACCCTATAGAAATAAGGTTTTTGCCAACTAAAGACAATATAAAAAATTTAAAGAAAATAGACTCTAAAAAATATGCAACCTTTGTAAACGAAATTCAAGAAATAATTAGTGGTAGGCAAATTAACCCTAACGAATTTTATAAATATATAGATTTTGTAGAAACCTACCATATTCAACCTTGTGATTTTAATATGATTGTTAAATATTGTGTTACAAAAAAAGGTAATAATATCAATTGCAACTATATTTTAACTGTTGCAAAAGTTTGGGCGGAAGAAGGTATAAGAACTGCCGAAAAAATTGAAGAAAAAATAGAAAGTCTAACCTTATTAACAAGTGACATAAGTCAAGTAGCAAAAGCACTTAAATTTAAGGGCAACCTTTCTATTGAACATCAACAAATGTATGAAAAGTGGACAAAGTCTTTAGGTTTTACATTAAATACAATTTTGGCATTATCTAAAAAAGTGTCAACTAAAACAAAAAATTATAGCTTTGAAATGCTTGATAAAACACTTATAAAATATTATGAGTTAAAGTTGATGAGCTTTGCAGAAATGCAGGAATATGAGTCAAACAAATCAGATCTTATTAACTTAGCAAAAGATATTAACAAAGCGCTTGGCATTTATTATGAGTCTGTTGAAAATGAAGTAGAAACATATATAATACCTTGGATTAATAAAGGTTTTAACGACATGTCTTTAATTCAAATTGCAAATTTTTGTTTTAAATCTAATGTTAGAACCCTTGACGGCATGGACAGCACAATTCAAAAGTTTTATAAGTTAGGCCTTGTTTCTATTTCTAGCATAGATAGTCATTTAGAAGAATTGGTTAACACAGACAAAAAAATTAAAGAACTTTTGTTAAAGTTAAATATAGATAGGCGAGTTAACAGTTTTGACAGGTCGTTTTATAGAAGTTGGACGTACAACTATAAGTTTGATGACGACATTATTGATTATGCAATATCGTTATCTGTTAATAAAGCAAATGGTATGCAATATGCAAACACCTTGCTTAGCGATTGGAATGCTAAAGGTTTAAAATCTTTGCAGGAGGTTAAAAAACAAACTCCTATTAGCAGTGCAAATCAAACAAAAACTTTTGAGCGTAAGTCATTTGTAGCCAGAAGTTATTCTGAAGAAGAAGTTAACGCCTTGTTTGACAATTTAGATGAAATTAGCCTATAAAAATATTTTTAAAAAGGAAAAAAATGAAAAACAGCGAAGTTAAAAAATTTGTTTTGGAACAAATAAAAAACGTTAAAATACAAAACGAAAATATTGCAGAAGAAAATTTAAAAAAAGCACTATTTAATGAAGAGTTTAAAAACGCATATAGTTTGTATAAAAGCTTAAATATCAAAAAAACAAAATTAAATGTGCTTGGTGAAGATACAAAACAAATTGATGGCGAATTAAACGCAGCAAAAGATAAGTTGCAAAGCGTTATAAAAAAATTAAAACTATCAACCAAAGATTTTAAACCAAACTACAGTTGTAAAATTTGTAGCGATAGTGGCGAGGTTGGTGGTGAATACTGCACATGTTATTATAAAAAGTTAAACGAACAATTGCTTAAAAACTTAGGTGCTAATGTAGATAGCGCTCACAATTTCGAAAATGCAGACTTTAGCATTTTTGACAATAGCGAACAAATAAAAAAACTTTATAAAAAGGTGGAAGAGTGGTGCGACAATTTAAGCCAAAGCAAATGTAAAACTTTGGTTTTAAGTGGTGATCCTGGTGTTGGCAAAACATATCTTACAGAGTGTATTTGCAATAAACTTATAAACAAAAACCTAGTGGTTAATTATTACTCCTCTTTTGCTTTAAATGACTTATTTTATAAATATCATACCGCGTTTTATCAAAACAAGGCGGGATTATTAGACGGGGTGTTAGAAAGCGACATATTAATAATTGATGATTTTGGCTCAGAACCAAAAACCAAAGCAACAGAAGAATATTTTTATGCTATTTTAAACGAAAGGCTTGTAAAAAACAAACATACAATTATTTCTACAAACCTTTTACCAATGCAAATTTTAGATAAGTATGGAGAAAGGACTTTTAGCAGGCTTAACAACAAAGCATCTTCTGTTATGATAAAAATTGAAAATAAAGATTTAAGATTAAAAAGAAAATAAAAAAGATGCTGTTTAGCATCTTTTTGTTTTATTAATATTCACAATTTTTTGGTGTTCTTGGGAAGAGTTCTACGTCTCTGATGTTTGCAACGCCAGTAATATACATAATAATTCTTTCAAAACCCAAACCAAAGCCGCTGTGAACACAGCCACCAAATTTTCTTAAGTTAATATACCACCAGTAGTCTTGTTCTTTTAAGCCCTTTTCCTTAATCATATCAAGCAATACATCAAGGCGTTCTTCTCTTTGGCTGCCACCAACAATTTCGCCAACGCCAGGCACCAATAAGTCGCAAGCGGCAACAGTTTTGTTGTCGTCGTTTAAGCGCATATAAAATGCCTTAAAGTCTTTTGGATAGTCTGTAACAAAAACAGGTTTTTTATAAATTTGTTCTGTTAAATATCTTTCATGTTCGCTTTGTAAGTCAGAACCCCATTCAACTTTATATTCAAACTTATCATTATGTTTTTTAAGCATTTCTACAGCTTCTGTGTAACTAACACGAGCAAAGTCACTGTTTTTAACAAGAGTAAGCCTTTCAATTAAAGTTTTGTCTACAAAATTGTTGAAGAATTCAAGTTCTGGCTTACAGTTTTCAAAAACATAATTAATTAAAAACTTAACCATGCCTTCAATCAAATCCATGTTATCTTTTAAATCATAAAAAGCCATTTCTGGTTCAATCATCCAAAACTCACTTGCGTGACGAGCAGTGTTGCTGTTTTCTGATCTAAAGGTTGGGCCAAAAGTGTATACTTTAGAAAAAGCTAAAGCCATTGCTTCGCCCTCTAATTGTCCGGTTGGGGTTAAAAACACATTTTTGCCAAAAAAGTCGTTTTGAGGTGTAGCATTTTTCATAACTTCTTTATCATAAAAATTGTGTGTTGTAACTCTAAATACATCGCTGCCACCTTCGCAATCAGCACCAGTTATTATTGGGGTGTGAACGTAAGTAAAGTTTTTTTGTTTAAAGAAAGTGTGTATAGCATATGCAATTTCACTTCTTACTCTAAATACAGCATTAAATAAGTTTGTTCTTGGTCTTAGGTATGCAACTTCACGTAAAAACTCTAAACTATGGCCCTTTTTTTGAAGAGGATATTCTGCAGGTGTAGCACCAATAATTTCAACTTTTGTTGCTTTAATTTCAAAAGGTTGTTTGTTTTGTGGTGTAGCAACTAAAGAGCCCTCGCACATAATACTACTTCCAGCGTTTAGTTTTGCAACTTCATTATAATTATTTATATTTGTTGGTTCAAAAACAATTTGAACACCTTTAAAAGATGTGCCATCGTTTAAATCAATAAATCCAAAATTTTTGCTGTCTCTAACAGATCTAATCCAGCCGCCAACTTTAACGGCTTTTCCGTCAAGCTGATCAAATGATTTGTACAAATCTTTTATGTCTGTCTTTTTCATTTTTATAAACATCTCCTAAAAAAATTCGTAAATCATTATATCACTAATTTAAAAAAATAAAAAGAGAAAAATATTCTTTTTCTCTTTAATTATCGCATATATATAGATTTTAATAAAACTTTACAATGTTTTTTAATATTAAACCAGTGTTAGTTTGCAAACCAACAACTTTTTTTGACGCAATATCTAAAACGGGTTTTATTGTATGAATAGGCTCGTTATGCACAACTTGTAACCAATTTTTGCTGTTTAGAGTTTTTAGCACGCTTTTTTCATATAAATCAAACATTTCTTTGTTCATATAAGTAGAGCTAAACTCAATCTCCTTACCTTTTTTATCAAAAAGTGAAATGACAAGTTGAAACTCGTTAACAGAGCTGCTTTTTTTTGTATTAACAACGTGATGATTTATAAATAAACTTTCTTCCATTTTTAAATCCTTAATTAAAATTATTATAACAAAAAAAATAACCAACTAAAAACAAATTAAACATATATTTTAGGTTTTTATGTATATATGATATAATTTTATGTATCAAAGGTTGTTAGTGAGGTAAAAAATTGGATAACAAAAATGTTTCAATTCTAAACAAATCAACGTGGAATAATGCGGATTTTGATGATTATTATTTGTTTTTAAATACCATAAAAGGTAACGATTTTAATTGTGCATGGGAGCAGAAAATTGTAAATACAAAATTGCCTTGTTTTTCTATTGGAAGTAAAAATACAAGATTGATTGCAAATGAAATCTATAAAGGCAATTATACTGATTTTTTAAAAAATATTGAGTTTAGAACACATGTAGACACTCTGGTATTTGCTTTTATACTTAACAAAATTAAAGATTTTGATTTGTATGAAAAATTTTTAATAAATTTTTCACATAAAGTTGACAATTGGGCGAGTTGCGATACTTTAAAATATAAAAACAAAGACAAACAAAAGCTTTTTTATCTTTGCAACAAATTATTAGTCAGTAGTTACACCTTTGCAAGAAGAATAGCTGTTAATATATTGTTTGAATTTATTAGCAAAGATATAGATGTTATCTTTAATATTTTGGATTCGCTCTCACAAGAAAAAGAATATTATGTTAATATGAGCGCAGCTTGGTTGTTGTGTGAGTGTTTTATAAAATGTAGACAAAATACATTAAATTATTTTGAGCTTAACAAAACTAACAGTTTTATAATAAACAAGGCAATATCTAAATGCTGCGATAGTTTTAGAGTAAGTAAAGAGGATAAAATTTTATTAAAACAATTTAAAAAATAAAACACCTTTTATAAATTTAAAAATTTGTATACGCCGCAAATTATAACACATGTAGCAATTAAAATTTTTATTTTTTCTATTTATTGTTATTAAAAATTTGTTTATTTTAAAATATTATAAGCGTCGCAAAATATTTATATTGTGGCGTTTTTATATTTTTGTTATAATAAGTACACAAAAGGGATATGTTTTTATGCAAGATTTTGAAATTTTAGCACCTGTTAAGGATGAAGAAAATTTTTATCAAGCCATAAATAACGGGGCAGATGCTGTTTACCTTGGTTTAAAGGATTTTAACGCTAGGCAAAAAGCAAGCAATTTTGATGATAAAAATTTAAAAAAGATAGTAGAATATGCTCATTTTTTTGGTGTTAAGGTTTATGTTGCCCTAAATACAATTGTTGTTGATGGCGAAGTAGAAAGGCTTGTAGAATTGGTTAAACTTGCTACTAGCTGCCAGGTAGATGCGTTTATTGTTCAGGATTTGGGTGTTGCAAAAATATTAAAAGATTGTTTTAAAAACATTGTTTTGCATGGTAGTACGCAACTTGGTGTTCACAATTTATATGGCGCAAAAATGTGTGAGCAAATGGGTTTGACTAGAGTTGTTTTAAGCAGAGAAACTACTTTAGAAGATATAAAACAAATAAAACAAAATACAAATTTAGAGTTAGAGTTTTTTGTTCAAGGCGCTCTTTGTGTTGCATTTTCAGGGGTTTGTTATTTAAGCAGTATAAAACATGATTGTAGCGGCAATAGAGGTAAGTGTTTGCAATTATGTAGATTGTGTTATAGTGCAGAAGACAAAAACAAAAAAGAAAAAGGATATTTTTTATCGCCAACAGATTTATGTTTTATCGACAAAATTAAAGACTTATTTGATATTGGCATAACTTCTTTTAAAATAGAGGGAAGATTGCGCAGACCTAGTTATGTTGCCTTAACAAGCAAATATTTTAGCCTAGCTAAAAAAAGCATTTTAAACAATCAGCCACTTAACAAAGAAGAGTACTTAAAAGCTATAAAAAAAGTTTTTTATAGGGGAGAATATAACAATGGTTTTTATTTTGAAAAACAACCTCAAAAAAACATAATTAATACAAGTTTTCAAAATCACAGAGGTGTGTTAATCGGCAAGGTTTTAAGTGTAAAGCCTTTTAAAGATATTTATCAAATATCCATAAAAACACCTCACAAAATTATTAAAAATGATGGATTGAAATTTGTAGACAAACAAGGCTTTGAATTAAGTATGGGTGTTGGGTCTGTATCAAATGTTCCATCCCAAAGGGATGTGTATGATGTTTATTCAAAAGTTAAACCAAAAGTAGATGATGACGTTTATTTAACAGTAGATTTTGAGTGGGAACAGAACCTATTAAACAACAAACAAAAAAAATCATTTGACGCATATTTTGAGGCAAAACAAAACACGCCGGCAAAGCTTGTTATAACAAGTGGCAAATTAAGTGTTGAAGCAAAGTCTGACTTTATATTGCCTCCAGCAAAAAAACATGGCTTAACAGAAGAAGATATTAAACAGTGCTTGCAAAAAGCAGACGACCTTCCAATTAAACTAAACAATTTTAGTTGTTGTTTGCAAAATGTATTTATTCCAAAATCAAAATTAAACGAATTAAGAAGAAAAGCTTTTGAAAATTTTTATAAGGCAGTAATAGATGATTATATTAAAACAAATATGAAAGTTGTTTGTTTTAAACAAGAGGCATTTGATGCCTTAAAAATAAAAGCCAGAGATGCTGTGTATCAAAACTACAATTTTGTATGTGTAGATGAAAAAATTATTAAAAATGATGTTGAGGCATTAAAAAGATATGTTCAATATAAATTTGTTTTAAGTCCCGTCAATTTTAGCATAGAAAACATAATACAATGTTTTGACAAAGCAAAAGAGTTGGGGTTTAAAGATTTTTATTTAAATTTGCCAAAAGTTGCAAGATATAAAGACTTTTTAAAATTAAACCAAATAATTTTAAGTTTGCCGCAACAAATTGGATTAATAGCAAATAATATATATGCAATTAACTATATTAATCAAAAAAGAAATATAGTAGGTGGTGCATATTTAAATATAGCAAACAAGTTTAGTGCATATGCATTAAAACAATTTGGCATAAATTCGTTTATTAAAAGCTTTGAAAGTTTTGCAAAAGATTTTGATAAAGGTGTATCTTATCAAGGCAAGCCAGCACTTATGACATTTTGTCATTGTCCATATAAAACAGTGCATAAAAATGAGTTGTGTAAAGATTGTAAGTATACTGGTTTTTTAACATACAAAGATGATGCAGAAAATGAATATAAAATAAGAAGAACAAAAATAGAAGGCTGTGTTTTTGAACTTATTAGCAATCATAAATTAAACTTAGAAAATGGCCAGTTAGTTTATGTTGATTTAAGATAAAATAATTTACAGGATTTAGGCTTTTTGCTTGATAAAAAACTCTTTAAAAAGCATAAATTTGTTCAATAAAAACAAACATAAAAAAACACTAAAAAATCAGTTGGTTTACTATTGACAATTAATTAAAAAATGGTTAAAATTTGGCTTGTGCTAATGAGAAAAACACTATAGGAGAAATTATGAAAAAAGAAAAAACTACCCAATCTTTTGAAGCATGGAAAGGCTTTAAAAAAGGTGCATGGCAAGAAGAAATTAATGTTGCAAATTTTATACTTTCTAACTACAAAGAATATCGTGGTGACGAAAGTTTTTTAAGTGGAATAAGCAAAAGAACACAAAAAGTTATGAATAAAGTTGACAAACTTTTGCTTAAAGAAGCAAAAAAAGGTTTGCTTGATGTTGAATTAAAAAAATTATCAGGTGTTACAAATTTTAATCCTGGTTATATTGATAAAAAGAACGAGGTTATTGTTGGCCTTCAAACAGATAAACCATTAAAGAGAATTGTTAACCTTTATGGTGGCGTAAGAATGGCAAAAACAGCTCTTGGTGCGTACAACAAAAAGCTTGATAAAAAAATAGATCAAATGTTTACAGAGTTTAGAAAAACTCACAATGACGGTGTTTTTGATGCTTACACTCCAGAAGTGAGGCGCGCAAGAAGTGCCGGCTTGTTAACTGGTTTGCCAGATGCTTACGGTAGAGGCAGAATTATAGGTGACTATCGCAGAATTGCTCTTTATGGCGTTGATTATTTGATAGAAAAAAAGAAAAAAGATTTAGACACAATTTGTTTAGATGTAACAACAGATGAAGGTATAAGACTTAGAGAAGAAGTTAACGAACAAATAAGAGCTTTAGGCAAAATTAAAGAAATGGCTGCTACTTATGGCTGTGATATTTCAAAACCTGCAAACAATGCTAAAGAAGCAATTCAATGGACATATTTTGGTTATCTTGCAAGTGTAAAAGAAAACAACGGCGCAGCAATGAGCCTTGGCAGAACATCAACTTTTATTGATATATTTATTGAAAGAGACCTTAAAAACGGCGTTTTAACAGAAGATCAAGCTCAAGAACTTGTTGATCAATTTGTTATTAAACTTCGCCTTGTAAGACATTTAAGAACACCAGAATATGACGAAGTATTTGCTGGTGATCCAACATGGGTTACAGAAAGTATTGGCGGAATGCTTGATGACAAAAAGAGTTTGGTTACAAAAACATCATTTAGGTATCTTCAAACTCTTATTAATTTAAAACCAAGTCCAGAACCAAATCTAACAGTATTATATTCTTCAAAGTTGCCAGAAAAATTTAGAAAGTTCTGCGCTAAAATTTCCATCTTAACAGATTCTATTCAATATGAAGGCGATGATGTTATGCGTGAAATTAGCGGAAGCGACTATGCAATTGCATGCTGTGTAAGCGCAATGAAAGTTGGCAAAGAAATGCAATTTTTTGGTGCTCGCTGCAATCTTGCAAAAGCACTTTTATATGCAATTAATGGCGGTGTTGATGAAAAGAGTGGAAAACTTGTTGTTTATGGCTTAGAAAAAAATACAGAAGATGTTTTAAGCTATGAAAAAGTAAGAGAACAATACTCAAAAACACTAAGAAAAATTGCAAAAACATATGTAGATGCAATGAATGTTATTCACTATATGCATGATAAATATGCTTATGAAGCAAGCCAAATGGCTCTTCATGATACACTCGTTAACAGGCTTATGGCTTTTGGTTGTGCAGGTTTCTCTGTTGCTGTTGATAGTTTATCAGCAATTAAATATGCACAAGTAAAACCAGTTAGAGATGAAAATGGTATTGCAAAACATTTTAAAGTTGAAGGCGCATTTCCAAAGTTTGGTAACGATGACGACAAAGTTGACTTGCTTGGTGTTGAACTTGCAAAAGAATTTATAGGTTACTTAAAAGAAAATAAATTGTATAGAGATGCTCATCATACATTGTCATTGTTAACAATTACATCAAATGTTATGTATGGCAAAAAAACAGGTGACACTCCTGATGGTCGTTGGTCTGGTGAACCTTTTGCACCGGGTGCAAATCCAATGCATGGCAGAGATTGCTGTGGTGCTTTGGCTTCATTAAACTCTGTTGCAAAAATACCATATACAGACGTCTGTCAAGATGGCATTTCAAACACATTCTCAATTGTTCCTAATGCTTTGGGTCACACTGAAGATGAACAAAAGAAAAATTTGGTATCTATTTTAGATGGTTACTTTAATCAAAAAGCACAACATATAAATGTTAACGTTTTGAACAGAGACCTTTTAATAGACGCTATGAACAATCCATGGAAATATCCAAACCTTACAATTAGAGTTTCTGGTTATGCTGTTAACTTTAACAAACTTGACAGAGCTCACCAAGAAGAAGTTATTTCAAGAACATTCCATAACAAGATTTAATTGTTTTGCTTGAATTAAATTTTGAGGTTTGATAGAATAAAAAAAATTAAAGCGTAAAGTTCTAGAAAATAAATTTGAATTTTGCGCTTTTTATATTTAAAAGGAGGTGTTTTGCTTGAAAACAACAAATACAAATACGCAACAAACAAACAATGTAGAAAGTTTAGAAATTAAACAAGGCAAACAGATTTTTGGCAACATTGCATCTATAGAAACAACTGGTTTTGTTGATGGTCCAGGTGTTAGAGTTGTTGTTTTTATGCAAGGTTGCCCTCTTAGATGTCTATATTGTCATAACCCAGAAGATGCTTTTTTTAATACAGAAAGAGAGTTAATATCACCTCAAAAAATAGTTGAAAAAGTTAAAAGATATATGCCTTATTTTGGTGGTGGCGGCGGTGTGACCTTTTCTGGTGGAGAACCATTAAACCAACCAGAATTTTTATTAGAAACACTTAAGTTGTGCAAAAAAAATAAAATTAATACAGCACTAGATACTTCGGGTTGTGCTTTAAGATTAGAAAAAGACATTGATATATATAAAGAAATTTTAACTTATGTAGATTTGGTTATTTTAGACGTTAAAGCTGTAGATGAGAAAGATTATAAAGATTTAACAGGTCAAGATATAAAATATTTTTATA
>JAFQOM010000107.1 GCA_017403205.1 Clostridia bacterium
GCAAAAAGGGGACCTAAACGACACAAAAAAAATTCGCCATTACGTAACAAGAGATATAATATCCTACAATTCTGAAAATGTGTAAAAAAATTTTATTAATTTTTTTACAAGCACAATAAAATTGAATGTACGCCACAAATAGTGAGATTAATATTCCAAGATTTTTTGAGCAAGAATATTTTAAAATAACAAAAAGATTATTGAGATTCTTTTGTTTGTTTATTTAAATAAACTTCTCTAACTCCTGAAAAAATGCCCATACCTAATCCAAAAAGAGCATTTAAAAGCAATGCAGATTTTTTTGTTTGTTGCATTGATTTAAAAAACTTTCCTAATACAGTATCAAGAACCATTCCAAAACCAAACCAGCCAACAGCGTTCATTGTACCAACGGTTAAAGGTGTCGGATTTTTTAGAAAGTTTTTATTAAAAGTTTTTTTGTTTTGTGTTTCTTTTGTTTTTGTTGAAGTAAATGTTATTTTTTGAACCTTCATTTTTTCTCCCTTGTCTATTATTACAATAAAGGAAAACACAAAATTTTGCTATAATTTTCAAAAAACGTTACAATTAATTATCAACGCAAAAAACGTAGTAACCACTACCGGTTCTATTAGCAAAATTTCTTTTTGTTTGATATGTTGAAAACTCTCTGTAAAAAGAATAAGCCATATTCCATTCGGTGTTCGAAATAAGACGGAAAGAATTAGTGTTAAAACCTAAAGAAGATATTTTTTCCGAATTTATTTTTAAATTTTTAGTAGTTCCTTCAGTTGCAATATTATCAGATTCATATAAGTATTTAGCCAGAGTGTTTATTTGGCTTTCTGAAATAAGTTTGCTTCTACCACCACATTGAATAACAGCACCGGCCCAATAATCATCACCGGTTGAACAATAATTTATATCATATTTTTTCATAATTTCTTTATCAGCACTATCATTTGTTTTTCCTGCAGTACAAGAATTCCATTTGTGAGGAGTTGCCAGTGTCGGTGTTGATGATAAACAGATTCCGTCAATTTTTACAAAGCACCCCTTGGTTAGTTTTTTTATATTAATACCTCTAATATCTTTACCACCAATATTGGGATTTTTTGCTCCGTTTGTATCATATAAAACAGCAAGACAATTGGTATTCATATTTACACCCGCAGAATTGCCGGAAATGCTTGAAGTTGTTGTTATAATTTGATTTGAAAAAGGATTTTGGATACAGCTTGGGTTATAAGATATTAAAGCATTTGTTCCATTAGTAAATAAAATACCAAGAATGCTGGTATTCCAATTTTCCCAGCCAAAATTTTTCGAAGTTTTAATATCCGAAAGTTCTATTATTGAATCATCTGACTCACCCCATTGAATTTTATGACTAAAACATTCATGCATATTTGTTTTAGTACAAATTTTTATTATTTTGTTATGTTTACTAAATTCATTGATAAAATTTTCTGTAGAATTGTGACCTGCAAGAACTTGTTGAGTATTCATTATTTTCAAAGACTCAGCAAGTTTTGCTTCAAATAAAGACGCAGAGGTATTAAAAGATTTTTCCTGATATTTATTAATAATTGTTGGAATTGTTAAAATAGCAATAATTCCAATAACAGCCAATGTTATTAAAATTTCAGCCAGAGAAAAAGCAATGAAAATTTTTTTGTTATCCATAAAACCTCTTTTTTTACAAATAACATAATAAAAAGGATAAATCAACTATTTTGTTTAAGTAGGAGATGTTTTTCATATTCCGTTAATGTCTGGCAACATCTTTTAGGTATAAAATCAACGTTATATTTTTGGGCTATTTTATCAATTACAGGACTGGCTGAAATTATAATAATTTTAGTTTTTTTATATTCAGGATAAAATTGTGCTTGTTTTATAAGCCACTCCCCGGCATTTAATGGCAGAAAATCTGTTTCCATTTGTAAATCTGTTAAAATAAAATCAAAAGGTTTGTCTATATTTCCGGTAAGAATTAAATCAGCATCTTTTGCTTTTTTTTGTATAATATTTTTAATTTTTGGTAATCCTTTTTTCAGAGCAAACAGAGTTGAAGCAACTATACCTAAAGCTATTATTGCCTTTTTGACAGATTTTTTCTCTTTTCTTCTTCCGGAAAAATGAACTTCATCTTTTTCTAAAGATTTAACACGTGTTGATTTGTATCCGTTGTTTTTTTTCAACTTGATTTTTTGTTCTTTATCCGAATTTACTGACACAATTTTCATTTAATTCCCCTACCACATTATTTATATAAAAACAAAAAGCTCAAAAAAATTGCTAGTTTTGTGGAAAATTTATTTTTCTTTTATTAAATTGTTTATCAAAGTTTCGGTTATTGGGTACTGGGTCATTTTTTCAAAATGATAAAACATTGGTGCCGGGTTTGCTTCTATGAATACATATTCACCGTTTTTTTTCTTTCTTACATCAATTCCTGAATATTTCAATCCTAATATTTTCATCACTTTTAGACAGTCTTTTTGTACTTTTTTAGGTAAATTTGTTTTCTTTATCTCCGCAAATTCATCTTGTCTAAAATCAACTGTTTTTGCATTAATTTCTCCTGCAAATATTTCACCACTTTCAAATGCGTATATCCTTATATCAACACCATCAATGTATTCTTGAAATTGAACCGGACAATTTATCAATGTATTTAATCTTTTAAAATCTTTTTCCAATAATTTTTTTGTATAAGCACCACCTCTTACAGGCTTATAAATTATTTCTTTATCATTTTTATTGTAAAAATCTTCAATAATGTTTTTATCATTTGTTATAATTGTTTGTGGTATTCTTATACCGCTTTGTCCC
>JAFQOM010000108.1 GCA_017403205.1 Clostridia bacterium
AATAATTGATGAAATTTTATTGGCAGAAGAACAATCAGAGCAAATAGTTGCTTCTTCAAAAAAAGATGCAATTAAAATGCTTAGTAAGGCTGAAGAAGAATCTTTTAAAATAAAAGCCAAAGCAGAAGAAGATTATAAAAACAATTTAAACACTTTGGTTGATGATATTGAAAATAATTGTAAACAGAAGTATCAAGAAAACATGTCTTGTTATTACAAAGATTGTGAAGATTTAGAAAGGTCTTCTAAAGATAAAATAGAAGAAGCTGTTAAACTGATTGTAGACAATATTGGCAAATAAATATTGCTAGTATAAAAATTTTAAAAGGGGCTTGATTGTTAAAATAATATGGCTATAGTTGAAATGTCAAAAATAAAACTATATGGGGCAAGTTCTGACAAGCAAAAAGTGTTAGATGCAATTTTTGAGTCAAGGCTTGTAAAGTTAAAAGAAGTTGATGAAATAGAAAACACAACTTGTTTTTTTGACGAAAAATTTTCTAGCGAACTTGATGCCAAAATTTCTAAAATAGATAGAGCCTTAAAACTTTTAGAGGATAGATTGCCACCTGACAAATCTCAACCAAAATTATATGACATGAAAATTAAAGAGTTTAACAATTTTAAAAGTAATTTAGCAAGTGTTGAAGATACATTAAATCAAATAGATCAAATCATTTTGGCTGAAACTGAAACAAAAAAACAAATACAGAACTTTCAAAACAAAATTAAACAGCTTGTGCCTTATAAAGATGTGTCTGAAAGTTTTGCAGATTTAAAAAACACAAAAAATGTTAGTGTTATTTTGGGAACAATTCAAACACAAAATTTAAAGGCTTTTGATTTGTTTTTACAAGACTGCAAATATACAACATATGAGGTTGTTGGGGTAGAAGGCAACATAATAAAGGTTTATTCTCACTTTTTAGAAAGTTTAAATGTTGTAAAAAAATTAAATGAGCTTGGTTTTAATAAGGCCAATTTTGATATTAATACAACTGCCAAAAAAGCTATTAGCGAGTATGAATCCCAAATTGTTAAACTTGAAAAACAGCAACAACAAAATTCAAAGTTATTTGAAACATTTAGTAAAGATGTAAAAAACTTAAAAATTGCTTACGATTATTTAAGTTTTTGTCAAGAAAGACAACAAGCGGAGGGCTTGTTTAGGCAAACACAACAAGCTTTTGTTTTAGAAGGATATTTAGCTAAATCTGATGAGGCAAAGTTAGAAAAGTTTTTAAATGAAAAAGAGTTAAGTATCTCTTTTGAATTTGCAAAATTGAGTAAAAATGAAGTGCCTCCAACACTTGTAAAAAATAACAGAGTAGTAAGGCAGTTTGAGTTTGTTACAAATATGTATTCTGCACCAAAATATGGTGAGATAGATCCAAATGGAATTTTATCTATTTTCTTTTCAATATTTTTTGGTTTTATTATGGCGGATATAGGCTATGGCTTGTTACTAGCTGTATTTGGTTTAGTTTTAGCCTTAAAACAAAAACAAAAAACAGGCACTAAGCAGCTATGGTATGTTATTGCAATTGGTGGAATATTTAGCATTGTGTTTGGTATAGGTTTTGGTTCGTTTTTTGGCTTGAGTCATGAAAATTTATATTTAATACCTCAGGCAATTATACCAAATCCAGTTGAAAATGTTATGACGCTTCTAATAGCGTGTTTGGCTGCCGGTGTAGTACAAATAATGGTTTCGTTTATACTGCAAGGCATACTTTTAATTAAGCGTAAAAAGTTTTTACAAGCAATTTGTTTTGCTTTTAGTTGGGACTTTTTCTTTGTAGGGCTTATTATGTTTGTTCTTGACTTTGTTGGTATTACTCAAGGATTAACTTTAATCGGTTTAATTATTGCTATATCAAGCGTTGCAATTTGTTTGCTTGGTCAAATTATAGTAAACAAAGGCTTTGAAAAATTTACAAAAAGTTTTGGTGCTTTATACGGTATTATTAATATGTTTTCTGATATTTTAAGCTATGCAAGACTTTTTGGTTTAATGTTAAGTGGTGCAATTATAGGTTCTATTGTTAATCAGCTTGCATCTAGTTTCTTGCTAAGTCCTATAACACTTATAATTGGTGTTATAATTTTAGCAATTGGTCATTCCTTCAACCTAGCAATGGGGGCGCTTGGCGCGTATATCCACGTTGCAAGGCTTCAATATATTGAGTTTTTCTCAAGATTTTATGAAGGCGAAGGAGAGTTGTTTGTTCCGTTTGGTTCAAACTTTTCATATGTTAATCTCATCTAAAATATAAGGAGGATAAATTATTATGGATTGGGGATATGTTATTGGTTTGTTAGGTGTTGGTCTATGTGTTTTAATGTGCGGCATAGGCTCTGCAATTGGCCTTAAAAAAACAGGTCAAGCTGCTGCAGGTATTTTGTCAGAAGACCCTAAAAAGTTTTCTAAAGCTTTGGTTTTGGTTGTATTGCCAGCTACACAAGGTATTTATGGTTTTGTTTTTGGCATTATCGCTATGAGCAGTGTTCAAGTTGGCATGGCGGTTGAAGCTGGTTTTCAAGTGTTATTAGCAGCTTTACCACTAGCAGTTATTGGTCTTGCTTCAGCTATGCATCAAGGCGCAACAGCAGCAAGCTGTATACATGCAGTTGCTAAAAAAGAAAGTTTGTCAGGAAAACTTATTTTATTTCCAGCTATGGTAGAAACTTATGCTATTTTAGCACTTGTTATTTCACTTCTTTTAATTGCTTAATTCAGGTGAAAATAAAGTATTAAACAGGTTTTTGTTTTAGCTTTTTATAACTAAAATCTTTTTGTGTGTAAAAAGTTAAACATCAACAAATATTATAGGAGAATTTTTAAATGGCTGTGCAATCTCAAATGATTACAACAAAAATTTTGCAAGACGCCTATGATAAGGGTGAAGAAATTAAAAACTCTTATTCTTTAAAAGCGCAACAAATTTTGTTAGAGGCTAAAAATTTTGAGCAACAAAAACAAAAAGAACTTAAGCAAACAGTAAAGTTAATGCAATTAGAATTAGAAGATAGATATTCTACTCTTGCAAAAATAGAAGGAAACAAAATAGTATTAAAAACAAAACAAAAACTATTGCAAAGCGTTAAAAATCAAGCGCTTAACTTTATTCTTGCCTGGGATAAACAAAAAATCCTTGATTTTGTTGATAAACTTATAAAACTTAATGCAGAGGCTTCTGACAAAGTTGTTTTCAACCTAAAAGACATTTCAGTTGAAGATATTCAATCGCTAAACTCTGTTTCAGGCCTTGACCTAAAATGTCAAAAAGACAACTCAATTGACTATGGTGTAGTGTTAATTGGTAATACATGTGATAAAAATTTGTTATTTTGTTCTTTGATTGAAAATGAATATATGAAACATGAAAACGATATTTGCAAAATATTATTTAACTAAATTTTTGTATAAAAGGAGGAAAATGCTTAATGAAAGATAACTTATACTCAAATGGTGTTGCGGCAGCCTGCAGCGTTCATCTTTTAACAAATGATATTTATAACAGATTAATTGAAGCTAAAAATTTAGAAGAAGCATTAAGCATTTTGTCCGAAACATCTTTTGTTTCTTCAAACAATACACAAACAGATCAGTTAAATAAAGACGAAATTGTTTTTCAAGAATTTTTAAAACTTATTCAGTTTATAAAAACTGAAAGCCCAAATAAAAATTTTTTAAAGTTTTTATTGCTGCCATATGATTATAACAATATTGCTACTTTTATAAAATGTGGTGGCGAGCAAGTTTTTGATGATTTGGTTGAAGTTGAAGGAGAATATAGCAAAAATTTAATTAAAGAATTTGTTCAATCAAAAACTTATAGCAATTTTAACAATAAGCATATTGCTGCAGCTTTAGAACAAGTTGATGCTATTTCAAACAAATCTGGTTGGGAAACTGACTTTATTTTTAAAAATCATCTATACAAAAATTTGTTAGAGTTGCATGGTAGTGACAAGGTTCTAAAAAGTTTGATTGCAAATAAAGTGGATTGTGAAAACTTGTCTGTTTGTTTAAGGGCGAAAACTCAATATGAGTTAGAAAGTCAGCTTTTGACAGGTGGAAATTTAAAAAAGCAAACAATTGTTATGCTTTTTGAAAAAAAATCTAGTGCATTAAACACAATACAAAATAACCATATAAAAGAGTTGGCTAAAGTTGTTTTAGAAGGCAGCAATTATTCTAAATTTGAAGTTATGCGTAATAATTTAGAGTTAAATATATTAAGGGATCATAAGTATGATATAGAAACTCTTGCTCCCTTTGCTTTTTATGTTTATCAAAAATTTGCAGATGTAAAAAATGTAAGACTTATTTTGTCTTATCAACAAAATAATTTAAAAGACAAAATTAAAAATAAATTATTGGGAGTAATATAACGCGTGAAAAATAATTTTGCAGTTGTTGGCAGTGTAGATAGCATTTTGGCGTTTAAAACTGTGGGCTTTGATGTTTATGGTGTAACAAGTGAAGTGGATACTCGAACAATTTTAAATAAACTGTTAACAGAATATAATGTAATTATGATAACAGATGCTTATGCAAGGTATGTTGAAGATATTATAAAAGATACTCAAACTGCTGCATATCCAGTTGTGCTTGTAATTCCAAGTGGAGTAGATAGTGATGATTACGCCCTAAAAAAAATAAACGAAAGCGTGGAAAGAGCACTTGGAGTTAATATTTTGCTTAATAAGGAGAATAATTAAATGGAAGGAACAGTTGTTAAAGTTGCAGGCCCACTTATTGTGGTTGAAAATATGGCAGATGCTAAGATGTTTGACGTTGTTCGCATTGGCGAACTTGGTTTAATTGGCGAAATTATTGAGATGCGTGGAGACAAAGCATCTGTTCAAGTATATGAAGAAACAGGTGGCCTTGGACCTGGAGATAAAGTTGTTTCTACAAACGAGCCACTATCAGTAGAACTTGCACCTGGCCTTATAGAAGGTATTTTTGATGGAATTCAAAGACCTCTTGACAAAATTAACCAACTTTATGGAGATAATATTAGCAGAGGTATAAAAGTTAATAACCTTGACCATGAAAAACTTTGGAGATTTAATCCTACAGCAAAAGTAGGCGACAGTGTTGTTTGTGGCGACGAACTTGGCTTTGTTGATGAAACTCTTGCTGTAAAGCATAAAATTATGGTTCCATATGGAATAAAAGGCACTATAGAAAGCATTGAAGAGGGAGAGTTTAATATAACTCAAACCGTTGCTACTATTAAAACAGAGACAGGCAAAATAGAACAAATTTGTATGCTTCAAAAATGGCCTGTAAGAAAGGGTCGTCCATACAAACAAAAACTTTCACCAAATGCACCTATGATAACTGGACAAAGGGTTATAGAC
This sequence comes from Clostridia bacterium, assembly GCA_017403205.1. The sequence goes on from JAFQOM010000108.1 coordinate 5,377, forward strand.
ACTCTTTTTCCTATTGCTCGTGGTGGCGTGGCTGCTGTTCCGGGTCCGTTTGGAAGTGGTAAAACTGTTGTTCAACATCAGCTTGCTAAATGGGCAGATGCCGAAATTATTGTTTATATTGGTTGTGGCGAACGTGGAAATGAAATGACAGACGTTTTAAATGAATTTCCAAACTTATTTGATCCAAAAACAAAGCAACCTTTAATGAAAAGAACAGTTCTTATTGCAAACACCTCAGATATGCCTGTTGCAGCTCGTGAAGCATCTATTTATACTGGTATTACAATTGCTGAATATTTTCGTGATATGGGATATAATGTTGCAATTATGGCAGACTCCACATCTCGTTGGGCAGAGGCTTTAAGAGAAATGAGTGGCCGTTTAGAAGAAATGCCTGGTGAAGAAGGATATCCAGCATATCTTTCAAGTCGTTTGGCAGAATTTTATGAAAGAGCAGGTATAGTTAACGTATTAGGCTCAAAATTAAAAAAAGGTTCTGTAACAGCAATCGGTGCCGTTTCACCTCCTGGTGGAGATATGAGTGAACCTGTTAGCCAAGCAACTTTGCGTATTGTTAAAGTTTTTTGGGGTCTTAGTTATAATTTGGCTTATAAAAGACATTTTCCTGCAATTGATTGGCTTGTAAGTTACTCTTTATATTCAGACAAGCTTAAAACTTGGTTTGATAATAATGTTTCAAATCAATATGCAGTTTTAAAACAATTTGTTTCTGCAATTTTACAAGAGGAAAATGACTTGTTGGAAATTGTTAGACTTGTTGGTAGTGATTCTTTGTCATATGAAGATAGGCTTACAATGGAAACTGCAAAAATGATAAGAGAAGACTTTTTACATCAAAATGCTTTTGATGAAATTGATACTTATACTTCAATTATAAAACAATACAAAATGTTATCTTTAATTAACCTATATCACAACTTATCTAAAGATGCTTTAAAAATGGGCGTAGGTATTAGAGAAATTTTAAACTTGCCACTTAAAGAAAAAATTTCAAAAGCAAAATTTATTAACGAAGATAATCTAAGCGAATTTGATTTGATAGAAAAAGAATTAAAATCAGCATTTAAAAAATTAGCATCAACAGAGGAGGAGTAATACAATGATAAAAGAATATAAAACAATTAAAGAAGTTGTAGGCCCCTTGATGCTTGTTGATAATGTTGAAGGCGTTAAATATGACGAACTTGTTGAAATTGTTGCTTCTAATGGCGATATTAGAAGAGGTAAGGTTTTAGAAGTTAACGGAGATAAAGCTTTAGTTCAGCTTTTTGAAAGTTCTCATGGTTTAAAACTATCTACTTCAAAAGTTAGGTTTTTAGGCAGAAGTATGCAACTTGCAGTTTCTGAAGACATGTTGGGCAGAGTTTTTGATGGGTTAGGCAATCCAAAAGATGGTGGGGCACCAATATTAGCATCTAAAAGGATGGATATTAATGGTGAACCTATTAACCCATCTGCAAGAAACTATCCTGATGAATTTATTCAAACAGGTATTTCTGCCATAGATGGTTTAAACACATTGGTTAGAGGGCAAAAATTGCCAATATTTTCTATGAATGGTTTGCCACATGCAAATTTGGCTGCACAAATTGCACACCAAGCAAAAGTTTTGGGCAAAGATGATAAGTTTGCTGTTGTATTTTGTGCAGTAGGCATTACATTTGAAGAAGCAGAGTTTTTTATGGAAGACTTTAGAAAAACGGGTGCTATAGAGAGATCTGTTATGTTTGTTAACCTTGCAAATGAACCTGCTATCGAGCGTGTTGCAACGCCACGTATGGCATTGACATGTGCAGAATATTTGGCTTTTGATTTAGGTATGCATGTTTTAGTTATAATGACAGATATTACAAACTATGCAGAAGCTCTTCGTGAAATTTCTGCAGCCAGAAAAGAAGTTCCTGGCAGACGTGGCTATCCTGGTTATATGTACACAGACTTGGCTGCTTTGTATGAAAGGGCAGGTAGAATCAAAGGCAAAAAAGGTTCTATAACTCAAATACCTATTTTAACTATGCCAGAGGATGACAAAACACATCCAATACCAGATCTAACTGGTTATATTACAGAGGGTCAAATTTTGCTTTCAAGAGAGCTTTATAAAAAAGGTATAAACCCACCAATTGATGTTTTACCATCGTTATCTCGTTTAAAAGATAAAGGTATTGGTGCCGGCAAAACCAGAGAAGACCACTCAAATACTATGAATCAATTGTTTTCTGCATATGCAAGGGGTAAAGAGGCTAAGGAATTAGCTGCAATTTTAGGTGAAAGCGCATTAAGCGAAAGTGATAAGATTTTTGCTAAATTTGCTGTGGAATTCGAGAAGAAATATATCGACCAAGGGTTCGAGACCAATAGGTCGATAGAAGAAACGCTTGATATTGGCTGGGAACTTCTTTCTATGTTGCCTATAGGCGAACTAAAAAGGATTAAGCCAGAATATATCGAAAGATATATGAAAAAGCAAACTATTCAAGATTAATTTTAACTTTATAAAAAGTCGAAAGATTTGTATAAATCTTATTAAAAATTTAAAAGGTAAAGCAATATGGCTAGATTAAATGTAAACCCTACAAGAATGCAATTAAAAACATTAAAAAACAGGTTAAAGATTGCAGTTAGGGGTCACAAACTTTTAAAAGATAAAACAGACGAAATGGTTAGACGTTTTAGCGTGCTTGTTAAACAAAACTATGCTTTAAGGCAACAAACAGAAGGTTTGGTTAAACAAATTTTAAAAGATTTTTGCCTAGCCAAAGGCTATATGTCTATGCAACAAATTTCTTCTCTTTTTGCTTTGCCATCACAAATGGTTATGCCTGTATTTGAAACTCAAACTCTTATGAACGTTTCTGTTCCAAAAGTTACTACTGCTGTTATACCAAATTCTGATTTGCCATATTCTTATATTGATACTAACGCAGAGCTTGATAGTTTAGTTATGAAAATTAGAAACATAATACCAAAACTTGTAGAGCTTGCTAGTTTAGAAAAAACATGTCAAATTTTATCCGGTGAAATAGAAAGATCAAAACGCCGTGTTAATGCTCTAGAGTTTGTAATGATACCTCAACTTACAGAAACAATAAAATATATATCTATGAAAATAGAAGAAAATGATAGGGCTTCAAGAATAAGACTTATCAAAGTTAAATCTATGATTGAAAGTAGAAAGTAATTAAAAATTAAAATATTCTAACAAATGCAAATTTATTTTTGGTAATTAATTTGTTTGAATAAATTTAAACTATTTAAGAATTGAAGTTTAATGCTTCAATTCTTTTTTTTCTTTTTATATTTA
>JAFQOM010000109.1 GCA_017403205.1 Clostridia bacterium
AAGCAAAGCATAATATTGGTCAAGCTTTTCTAATGCCACTTCTGGTTTTTCATACACATTTTCAAAATTCCAGTCGTACGTAAAAAAATGTATGGTTTTGTTTTTATTATCTTTATCATCATTTTTTGTTTTTAAATAACTTAATAGTTCAATTTTATTTAAATCAATATTTTGTTTTTTAATTAGTGGCATGCCATATTTGCCACTTTTTTCAAATTCATTTCTTACTAATTTTTGTTTCTTTTTTCGCTTTTCTTCTTCATAATCAGAATCATTTTCTGTATGAGAAAAAAGCGAACCATATTGTCCACTTTCTTTCATTTTTTTTCCTTATTCTATAATTTTTTATTAAACAAATTGAGCCTTGCTTTAGTGGGGAATAAACCAAGGTTGTTCTTTTTGTTTTTTTAATTGCAAGTTATACAAAATCTTGGGCTAACAACTTTTACACAATTAGTATAATACTTATTTCTCAAAAACGAACGTTTGTATGACATGAATTTTTATTATTTTGTTTTACCCAATTATTTTAAATCAATGAATGAATTAATTTTTCTCATCATAAACTTTTCATATGAAACACTTAAAAAGACATATTTTTAGTACGGTTAACCTTTCATCAATCTTGATTTTATCTATCACGTTTGTTGCAGTGATTGTGTCTAGTTTTGTTATGGAGTCGGTTACCGCTGCGTCAAACAGTGATACTCCGAGTATTGGTTACACTATTGTTGTAGACCCTGGTCATGGCGGACTTGATCCTGGCAGTATTGGATATAAAACTAGAGTAAAAGAAAGTGATGTCAATCTGGCAATTTCAAAAAAACTTGAAACAGCTTTGAAACAAGCGGGAATTACTGTTGTTATGACAAGGACAACAGAAGAAGGTCTTTACGGATTGTCAACAAACAATTACAAGAAAAGGGATATGGCTAAACGTAAAGAAATCATTCAAAAAACTAGACCCAATATGGTCATAAGCGTACATATGAATAGCTATGTAAAACATAATTTACGGGGTGCCCAAGCATTCTACGATAAAAATAGTGAAATTAGTAAAAAACTTGCATTATCTGTACAAGAACAATTTGCAGAACATCTCGAAGCTAGTGATAAGGGCGTAAGTGTTGGTGACTATTTTATGCTAAAGTGCACCGAAGCACCTTCTATTATCGCTGAATGTGGTTTTTTATCTAATGAAGATGATGAGAAGTTACTATTAACCTCTGAATACCAAGATAAAATTGTAGATTGTATTGTTTCAGGTGTTTTATCGTTTTTAAATATTGCATAAATACCTCTAAATTTGTAGCCACAAAAAAACTTTTATGCTATAATAAATTTACTTTAATTTCGGGGAGGTTTGTTTTATGCCAGTTGGTCCTTCACATGGTGGTAGAAGTAGCGGTGGTTCAAGAGGTGGCTCATTTAGCAGCGGTGGTTCAAGAGGTAGTTCATATAGTGGAGGCTCAAGAAGTGGCGGAGGTTTTTATTTTAGACCCAGAAACTTCCATTTCTTTGGCAGGACTATTATATTGTCATCAGGATCTCAAGTTTTGCTATTTATTTTAGTTATTATTGCTGTTAGCTTATTTGGACTCATTTCAACAATAGTTAAAAAA
>JAFQOM010000110.1 GCA_017403205.1 Clostridia bacterium
AAAGCAGAGCCATAATGCTTGCAATGTTGAATAAATATTTTTTTCTAAATATAGCAGCAATAATTAATCCCCAGCAAGAAATTGCACACCAAGGACGTGGTAATAAAATATATAAAATATCATTTAGTGTTGCACCGCCAGATATGCTTATCGCTATTAAATTTTTAACTCTTCTTGTAATTTCAAAAAGCAAAATTATGCCAACCATAACCCACATTACAATTTTGCGTGCTTTTTCACTTTTTCTTCTGAAAAGAAATGCAATAGCAACAATTGTGGCTATACATGTTAATAAAACCAAAATATGTGGTAATTTCCATTGACCATCTATACGTGGATTGCTAAACCCCGGATTTATTGCTGGATTTGCGCCAAAAAACCATTCCTTAAAAGACATACTTCCTCCATAAAATATGATTGAATTATAACAAATTATTTTACAAACTCCAAACGATTTATATAAAAAATTAAAAAATTTGTTGATAAACTCAACTTTTTTGTAATTTAGTGTTATATTTCAATTTTTTGTTGCAAAAATCTACAATTTTGTTTATAATAACAAGTGAGGTTAAAAATGCAAGTAAAATTTTTAGACGGTTGGTATTTACTATTTTTGGTTAATTGTGTTAGTATTGTTTTAATTCTTTATTTAGCACTAAGAAACAGAACACAAAAAACACAAAAAAGAGTTTTATTTATTATTTTAGTTGTGTCGTTAATTATGCACTTTACAAAATCTTTATACCCGCCTTATTCTACAGATATGAGTAGAATGTTACGAGATAGTTGGTTTATAAATATTTGTGGTGCAAACATAGCCCTATTCCCATTTATGTTTATTTCTAAAAGTAAAACAGCAAAAGATTACATGTTCTACCTTGGCACATTAGGCGGATTAATTGCTTTAATTTACCCTATTGAAGTGTTTAACAGAGCCAATGCTTTAGCAGAATATTTAGACATAATACGTTTTTATTGGCACCATTTAATGCTGTTTGCTGTGCCTCTTATGATGTTAATTTTTAAAATTCACACTTTAAGTTATAGAAGAATTTTCTACATGCCAATTTACCTATTTTTAGTGTGTGCGTTCTGTATGCTTAACCAAGTAATTCAAAGTGAACTAGGTTTTATTCCTTTACGTGGCGATGATATATTCAATACGCACTACAAAAACTCTTCTTTAATTTGGGGACCACCAGACATAGATTTTATAAGAAATGTAGTTCCTTCGTTTATGCGAACTATCCCGTTCGGAGAACACGCTGGTGAGGCAAAATATTGGCCATTGTTGTGGGCAGTTGTTCCACTTTATGTATACTTTGTTCCTTTATGTTTCTTTTTAAGCATGATATTCGATTTTAAAAGCATTAAAAAAGATTTTAAACAATTTAAGAAAAACTTTATATCGTTTATAAAAAAATAAGGCTTGCGGCCTTATTTTTTTGTGTTTATTTTTTCATTTGTGTTTCACAATAATTTTCGTAATCTGTTTCTTTATCGTATTCTAATGTTTTGTTAATTCTAATAATTCTGTTTGCAACAGTAGATATAATTTCTTCGTCATGTGTAGAGAATATCATACAACCTTCAAATTTTTCCATACCCTTATTAAGTGCAGTAATGCTTTCAAGGTCAAGGTGGTTAGTAGGCTCATCTAAAAGCAAGAAGTTTCCGGCTTGCAACATCATGCGCGCCATCATACATCTCACCTTTTCTCCTCCAGATAAAACTTTTGCTTGCTTTTCTGCCTCTTCTCCGCTAAACAACATTCTACCCAGCCAACTACGAAGGAAAGTTGAATCTGTTTCTTTAGTATACTGACCAATCCAATCTACCAAACTTAAATCGCAATTTTCAAAGAAATCATTATTATTTTGCGGAAGATAAGTTGTTGTTATTGTTTTACCCCACTTAACTTCACCTTTGTAATCTGTATCTTTACCAGATAAAATATCAAATAACGCCGTTACAACATTGCTATTATCACTCATAATTGCAATTTTATTATCTGGGCGAACTGTAAAACTTACATTTTCAAACAAACCAGGTTTTGTTAGATTGTTAACAAATAAAATATCGTTACCTATACGTTGTTCAAACTTAAAGTCAATGTAAGGATATTTTCTGCTACTTGGCTTTATATCCTCAATAGTTAAGCGTTCTAACTCTTTCTTTCTACTTGTTGCTTGTTTACTTTTACTTGCATTTGCTGCAAAGCGCGCAATAAATTCTTGCAATTCTTTTGCACGTTGCTCTGCTTTTTTGTTTTGGTCTTTCTGTTGTTTAAGTGCTAATTGACTACTTTCGTACCAGAAATCGTAGTTGCCTAAAAACAAATTAATTTTGCCATAATCTATATCGCAAGTATGAGTACATACCTTGTTTAAAAAGTGACGGTTGTGGCTTACAATAATAATTGTGTTTTCAAAATTTAAAATAAAATCTTCTAACCAACGAATTGTTTTTACATCTAGATTGTTTGTGGGTTCGTCTAGAATAAGGTTATCCGGATTAGAAAAAATTGCTTGAGCAAGTAAAACCTTCACTTTAATTTTACTATCAACGTTTGCCATAAGTTCATTGTGTAGTTCTTTAGGAATTTCAAGCGAATTTAAAAGTGTTTCAGCATCACTTTCTGCATCCCAACCATTAAGTTCCATAAATTCTGCTTCCAACTCACTTAATTTAATACCATCTTCTTCTGTAAAATCAGTTTTGGCATAGTAAACTTCTTTTTCGTCCATCTGCTCCAACTGAGAGCGCAGTTCGGTGTCCTCCACCTTTTCCAACCACAACTGATACAATTCCTGCACGTTCATCTTCCGAT
>JAFQOM010000111.1 GCA_017403205.1 Clostridia bacterium
AATTCCAAAGTTTAATTTACAAACCGAATTTATCCGTAATTCCTGTTGATTTTACTTTAGCAGTTTTTGCTATTGAATTATTAATTTTTGCAGGATTAATCGTTTATGTTATTTCCTTTGTAATAGAGTTTGAAAACACTTATGACAAAGTACATCAAGACGGGGAAAAAAGATTCGAAAAAAAATTTAATAAACAATTAGAGCAAAATTTTCAAAAGATTGAAAATAAAAACAAAAATTTTGTAATGTATTTTGATGTCTTCATTGAAAAAGTTAATCAAGATTTTGTTTTTGGTGAACAAAAACCTATTAACGTTGAAGCAAAAATTTTAGAATATCGTTTGATGTTTAAAAATTATATGTCTCAAAACTTCAATGTAACTTGCCAAAAAACAGACAAAGGATTTTTATTATTTTTTGACAACATTGATGTTTGCGATAGCGTATTTGACAAAACATTTGCATTTACAGCAAAAACTAAAGAAATGCTAAAACAAGCTCACTTAAAATTCAATTTGAAAACTGCTGTTTGTATTGCAACACCAAAAGATAATTCTGAAGAATATTTATCAAAATTACAAAAATTAATAAGCATTGCAGCGCCTAAAAAGATTATGGCACTTAGTGATTTTAAAACAAAATATGAAAATTTAAAAAGCAAAACTTATATTGTTAATTCTCTAGGAGAATATGGACTTGGAGATGCAATTATCGATGTTTACACTTTAGAATCTAGTCATCATCAATAGGTTGTTCTCCTATTGAAATTGTAGCATCAAGTTCAATAGTATGTCTAATAATAGCATGTGACATCAACAACAAATACGGATTAACTTGATTTACGTTAGAAAGATTTACTTTTGCTTTTGGATTAATTGCGTCTAATTTTTCTTGTGGCTTTTGTTCCTTAATATCAATAACCGTTTGCATAGAGTGCTGTGAACCATCTTTATGTAAACGTCTAAACAATTCTTTTTTAGGAAATTTTTCAGAACAAATTATTGCTATGTCAACCGAATTTCCAGAAATTAAACTTACTGTTGCCTGTAAATTACCATAATTAACCATTGTAATTAATATTTTTATAAAAGTATCTGATTCAGGCAAAGTTTCATCTTGTTCAATTTCTAAATCAAACCCAACGCCCTCTTGTAAAGGAAGCCAAGGTAAATATAACAACCTCAAATTTTTAAGAGTTTGAGTTGCATCATTTTGAGATGTTGCAGCGACACTTGCGTTTATAACATTCATAGTATCTTGCAACGGCTGAACATCTGTCATACCTTGAGCAGTTGCCATTGTCATCATTGAAACCATTTTATTCATTGCAATTTTACTGTTTTGTTGCAATAAAGCAGAAACATTTGTTAAATTAACATTTGCATTTAATTGAGAGGCAAGACTTTGTTTAAATTGTGCAAGCTGTTCTGCAGTCATACCTTGCGTTTTTGGTAAATTCGCTTGCATTTGTTCCTGATTTTGAATATCATTTACTACTTGCTGATTTAAAATAATGCCATTTCTAACACTATTTTTTGCAATATTGTGTAAATGATTATGAGGATTTAACAACGACTGCTGTTTAATATTTTGTTTTGTATTTTGAATTAATTTATCAGCATTATTTAAAACATTATTTTGTATGTTTTCTTTAATATTATTCAAATTATTATTAATATTTTCTTGAATTTGACTAATTGGATTTTTATTTTCTGCAACATTTTGTTGTGGAACTATCGGTTGCTGTGGCATTGGACGTTCCAAAGAAATATTTTGTTGCGGAATATTAGGTTTTTGCACTTGTGGTGCTTGTGGTTGTACCTGTGGTGCTTGTGGTTGCATTTGTGGTGCTTGTGGTTGCACTTGTGGTGCTTGTGGTTGCACTTGTGGCGCTTGTGGTTGTACTTGTGGCGCTTGTGGTTGTACTTGTGGCGCTTGTGGTTGCACTTGTGGTGCTTGTGGTTGCACTTGTGGCGCTTGTGGTTGCACTTGTGGTGCTTGTGGTTGTTGTACATTTTGTGGTAAATTATTTTTATTTACAGCATTATTTTGCACAACATTTTGTGAAATCTGTTGATTTTGATTTGGTAATTTATTTTGTTGAACC
>JAFQOM010000112.1 GCA_017403205.1 Clostridia bacterium
ACAGATATTGCATTTTTTATAGCACAAATTTCGACTTCAGTTGGGTCAATAATTCCTTCTTCTATCATATTAACAAACTTATCGTTATAAGCATCATAGCCAAAATTAGCTGTTTTGTTTTCGTTAAATTGCATTAAAACAGCGCCTGCATCTTTGCCTGAATTATTAACTATTTGTCTGAATGGGGCTTCAAGTGCTTTTAAAACAATTTCAGCTCCGATTTTCTCTTCACCAAACATAGATTCAATGTAACCCCTTAAATACTTAGCACAAGAGAGGTACGCACAGCCTCCACCAATAACAATACCTTTTTTGAGGCTTGATTTAACAGCGGAAATTGCATCTTCAATTCTTAGCTTTTTTTCTTGGGCTTCAGCTTCTGTTGATGCTCCAACTTTAATAACTGAAATGCCTTTAGATAATTTTGATAATCTCTCTTGATGTCTAGTTTTGTCGTAGTCGTCAACGCTTGTTTCAATCAAATTTTTAAGCTTTTCTTTTAAGTTGTTAATCTCTTCTTGGTTTCCTTTTCCTCCAATAATAGAAGTGCTATCTTTATTTGTTTTAATAGTTGTTGCTCTTCCAAGATGCTCAAGAGTAACTTCGTTAAAGTTTTCATAAAGTTGGTTGGAAATAAATGTTGCTCCAGTAAGGCAGGCAATATCGCTTAAAATTTCTGTTCTTTTTTCTCCAAACATTGGTGCTTTTGTTGCAACACAAACAAACGTACCTCTTAGTTTATTCATAACAAGTGCAGAAAGTGCATCTTGCTCAATATCTTCGGCAATAATGAATAAAGGTTTTCCTGCTTTAATTATCGCTTCAAGAATTGGCAAAATTTCAGTAATGCTGTTTATTTTTTTGTCTGTAACTAAAATATAAGGTTCATTTAGTTCTGAAGTCATTTTTTCTGCGTTTGTTACCATATAAGGTGATAAGTATCCTCTATCATAGCTAAGGCCCTCAACCATTTCGAGATATGTTTTTTCAGTGGAAGAGTCGCCAAGGGTAACTGTTCCTTCTTGACCGACAACAGAGAACGCTTCTCCAACAATTTCTCCAATTTCACTATTTCCAGCAGAAATAGAAGCAACATTAATCATGTTCTCTTTACTTTCAATAGGCAAACTGTTTTTTAAAAGAAAATTTACAACAAAATCTTTAGCCTTTATCATGCCTTCTTTTAAAAGCAAAGGGTTTGCTCCAAATGATATGTTTTTTTGTCCTTCTTTTATTAATTCTCCAGCAAGTATTGTTGCGGTTGTGGTTCCATCACCAGCCATTTCATTAGTTTTAATGCTAGCTTCTTTAATAAGGGAAGCACCCATATTTTCAAACGAGCATTCTAGAGTTATATCTTTTGCGATAGTAACGCCATCGTTGGTAACAAGTGGGGTGGTGAACTTTCTTTCTAGCACAACATTTCTTCCTTTGGGGCCAAGAGTTAATTTTACTGCATCAACAACTTTTAAAGCTCCTGTTTCAAGTTTTTTTCTTGCTTCTTCGCCATAAATTATTTTTTTACTCATAAGTTTCTCCTTTTTTCTTTTAAATTATTCTTCAATTATTGCTAATATGTCTGTTTGTCTAATAACAAACATTTTTTTATTGTCGATAGTGGTTTCAATACCTGCAAATTTACTATAAATAACCCTGTCGTTCACTTTAACAAACATTTCATTTTTCTTGCCATCGTCAGTAACATTTCCTTCACCAATGGCAACAACTTTTCCTGTTTTAACATTGTCTTTATTAACAGAACCAATGAAAATTCCGTTAGAAGATAACTCCTCTTTATCTTCAATAATAATAACTCTGTCAAATAATGGTTTTAGTTTCATATTTTTTCTCCTTTACTAAATTTTAGCTTTATTTAAAACTTTGTTTTAAACAAAAATTTGTTATAAATAAACAGTTTAAATAAAGTTTTGTTTGCTTTTGGCGATTTTTTGTTTGGTAGTGCATAAACTTTATAAATCGCTTACAAAACCATTTTATTATACGAGGAGGGCGTTTTGCAAGAAACACTGCCACCAGATGATGTGTATTATTTTTATAAAACAAGAAAAAAGCAAAGGCCAGTAAAAAAGTATGTTGTTTTAAGTATTGTTTTAGTTTTTATAATTTTTTGTTTTGTATTGTTTCAAGGAAAAACAAGCAGTCTAAATAAAACAGAGAGGTTTTATTTATTATCTTTAGATAACTTAAACACCAAAGAGTTTGCAGAA
>JAFQOM010000113.1 GCA_017403205.1 Clostridia bacterium
AAGCGTTGTTAAAGATTTTAATTTACCTGAAAGTGTTGTTCAAAAAAGAGAAAGTTTAGAATCTTTTGTTATAAATAATTATGAAAATGAGAATTTTGAATCTGTTAAACAGGCTGTTTGCGACTTATTGTTGCACACGAGTTCAAATGTTGCAATTTCTAAAATTACAACTTTAAGAGAAAGGGCAGAAACTTGTGAAGAATTTAATTCTGTTTACGGTCAATATGCTGAATTTTTTGATAAAATGGTTTGGTTTTTAAGTCAAAAAGGTGATTTTGCCTCACAAGAAGTTTGTGAAATGCTAGAAGAAATTTATCAATATAAAAATGTTTTCAATGTTAATGGAAAACAAGTTTGTGATATTATTGAAGAGTTATATGAAAAGGCAGAAACAGCTTTTGTTTCAGATTTATCTCAAGCAACAAAAGAAAGTGGGGGTAAAATTTTTGAAGGTTTAGAGCCGGAAGAAATTGCTCTATCAGGTGATGAAAAAGTTGATTTTTACAAGGTTCAAAATCAAACGGATAATCAAAGAAGTTTTCAAATTTTATCAAGGTCAACAAGTGTTTTTCCTTACATGACTCAAGATGGTGCAAAAGAAAAATATCAAGAAGAAGTTTCAAAATTTGATTATTATTCATATAGTTTGTTTGATGAGTCTCATTTAAAATCATTTTCTGGAAAACATAGAATTAGATTTGGATTTTTTGATGTTCCAAAAATTCAAACAGAGATAGTTTCGTGTAGTGTATATGATGGGCAAACTAATCAATTTCTAATCGAGAGGGGGAAACCAGTTGTTTGGCAACAATTAATGTCTTTGAACGATTTTATGAGTCAAACTGGTTCATATAATGAAATTGTTTTAACTAACCCAGAGATGATTCTTCCAAGTGTTTTAATAACATCTTCAGAAACCCCTTCTGAAGAAGAAATTAAAGTTGCAAAAGCTTTTAATATTCCACTAGTTTTTATCGATGGCAGCAGCTATAAAAGGAATGAAAATAAAGGGAAAAATCAACAATTTATTACATATGATTCATTGTTAAAAACGCCATTAAGAGAACCAAATTCAGAGCCAACTTTATAAACAAAAAAGAACTTAAATATTTAAGTTCTTTTTTTGTGAATCTTAGGAAAATTCGAAAGTTTAAGGTGCTATGTCTGTCAATAAACTATATAGAAAGTGTTAAATATGTCTCAATGTAACATGTTACTAAAAACCTTGATCCTTCTTGCTTAACAGTGAAATTGGTGTTTTTAATTTCTGCATTTTTAGGCAATAAAAGTTTTGTTTTTTCTTGAAGAGTTTGTTTAACTTCGGCTTCTTTTAAGCCAAAAGAAATTGTTTCTTCTTTCTTTCTTAGTTCATAAAAAGTTGTTTGGTGAAGTTTTATGGGAAGAAGAGTGTTAACTGATAAAAACTTATGTTTTTCTTCGGCTTCAAATAATGTAAATTTGCTTTTTTTATCGGAGTTTAGTTCTAACCCAAACAATGATATGTTGTTAATGTTTTCAGTTTTGCCAGTTCTTTCGTAGGTGATTTGTTTTTCATCAAAAATTGCATTTTCATGGTAAAAAGCTCTTAACACAACAGTTCCATTTGCTGGAGTTCCTGTGTTTTTTATTAGGGTGTCGCCTTTTAAAACAATATCACCGATTTTAACTTTAGGTTCGCCTGAAATAATGTCTGTTTTAACAACTATTCCAGAGTGGGTTGCAACTAAGTCTGTTTTAATATCGTTTGTGGGAAGTTTTGCTTCTAAAATATTAACAGTTATATAAACACCCTTTTGTTCAATGTAAACCTCAGAAATTTGTGGAGAGTTTAAAATAAGTTTGTTTTTTATGGCTTTGTTTGGTGGGATTTTATTTAGTTTTGCACCTTTTTTAATTCCTAAATCACTAAGGGAGGTGTAGAGTTTAGAAATGTTATTGTCAGAAAAAATACACTTATCACCATTTTGACAAACATGATTAGTGGTGTTAATTGAAACAGAATAAATAGTGCTTGTTAAGTTTATTGTGGTTAAAGCCATAGTAATTGCACCTATAATTAATCCAATAAAATAAGGTAATAAAATTGA
>JAFQOM010000114.1 GCA_017403205.1 Clostridia bacterium
TATTTTTCTTCAATTAATTTTGAGGTTAGTCCAACACTTATAAGTTCTCAAAAGGGTTCTAGTATGGTTTTGACACCAAAAGATAGGCCTAAAACAATTAAAGAGGCTGCAAAATTAGTTGAAGATATGTTTAGCTAATTTAAAAAAGGAGATATTTATAATGGTTACATTAACAACCGCTCAAAATGCATTAAAGTCTGTTTATCTTAATGTTTTAAGCGAACAACTTAACGTAAATTCTAATGCATTTTTATCTAAAATAAATCAAACATCAAAGGATGTTTATGGCAAAGAAATTATTAAACTTGCACCATATGGTATTAACGGTGGCATTGGCGCTGGCAGTGAAGTTGGTGTGTTGCCTACAGCCGCAAACCACAATCATTTGCAATTTAAAACTTCTTTAAAAAACCTTTATGGAACAATTAGTTTGTCAGATAAAGCTATAAGGGCTAGTGCTTCAAATAAAGGTGCTTTTGTAAATCTTTTAAATGATGAAATGGAAAGTTTAATCAAATCTTCTAGTTTTAACCTTGGTCGTATGCTTTATGGCGACGGTACAGGCTTGCTTGCAACTGTAGCAGCTGTAAGTGGAGAAGTTGTTACTTTTGATAGCGTTAAAAACTTTGTAGAGGGTATGAAAGTTGATTTTTATAATGGCGAAAGCTGTGTTGCTAATGGTGCGATAGTTTGCTTTGTTGATAGAAAATCTAAACAAGTTGCCTTTGACAAAGCTGTTGCTGACGTAAGTCAAGGACACAAAGCATATGCTTATATGTCAAAGGGTAATGAAATTACAGGTATTAAAAGACTTTTTGATACAACTGATGCTAACAAAGAATTGTATGGGGTAGACAGAAGTAAATATAAATGGTTATATCCTTATATTGACGATAATGGAGCAGAAGCTAAAGAAATAAGTGATGCTATGATTCAAACTGCAATCAATTCTATTGAAGAAGAAACAGGAAATCAAATTGATTTTATTGCAGTTTCTAACGATGTAAGAAATGCTTATCAAAGTTATTTAACTTCATTTAGACGTAATATAGATATTGCAACCCTTGCTGGTGGATACAAAGCTATGACTTATGCAGGTATACCTGTTGTTTATGAAAGATTTGTTGAAGATGGCACTATGTATTTATTAAATAGTAAAGATTTTAATATTCATCAACTTTGTGATTGGGAGTGGATTGAAGGAGAAAATGGTAATATTTTAATTCCGTCAGCAACAACACCAACTTACACTGCAACACTTGTTAAATACGCTGAGCTTGTATGCGATAGACCAGGTGCGCAAGGAAAAATTTGTAATATTAAATAGTATTATTTGTTAAAAATTGAAATTAAGTTTTAAGCCCTAGATTTGTTTTAGGGCTTTTAGCTTATTTAAAAAGGATTTTGTTGTATGAAACTAAAAAAAATAGATGACAAACTGTTTTGTATTAGTAGGCGTATTAAAGCAATTGATAGAAGGTATTTTGTGTGTTTTAATAAGGCTTTAAATCGTTTTGAAGTTCATTTTATGGGTCAAAAAAATAATACATATAGCTTTAGTGTTGATGGAAAGTTGGATGGTTATGTTTTAAAAAAAACACATTTAACTCAAACAAAAAATGCAAAAAAACTATTTAAGCAAATAGAAGAAAATAATAAAAAGTTGGAAGAACAAAAAAATAAAGATCAACTAGACAGGCATATGAGTGATTTTAAGTTGATGATTGATTTTGCTAATAGGCACGCGTCTGATGTAGATTTTGGTAATAATCAAAAATTTTTATGGTTTTAGCAGCAAAAAAATTTTAAAAGGAGGCAAGTAATGACTGTTTTAGAAGTATTGGAAAATGCTAGTTTGTATTTAAATTTGCAAGATGAATTTAAAGATATTTTTGAAGGCAAAGAAGACATTGATGAAGAAACATATCTTCAGTTTGAAAAACTTTTAAAATGTTTAAATATTGTTATTGATGATATATGTTCACAATATCAAACGTTAAAGACGTATGAAGAAGTAGATGTATCTGCTGATGGATTTGAAATTAAAAAATTGTCAAAGAAAATTAATCAAATTTTGCATATAAAAACGCCAAACGAGTTAAAGTTGTGTTTTAAAATTGTAGACAATAAAATTGTGTGTGATTATGTAGGCAAGATTTTTGTTGAGTATAGTTATTATCCAGAAAAACTTAAAAAAGATGATTGCTTAGATTATTTTAATGGCACGATAAGCACAAAAACGATTGCACTTGGTGTGGCAAGTGAATATTGCTTTGTTAATGGATTTTTTGAAGATGCAAAAATTTGGGAACAACGTTTTTTGAATTGTATAAATGCCAATTTAAGAAAACTTGGTCACAGTTGCATGCCAAAAAGAAGGTGGTTTTAATGAGATATGTTAAACCAACAACTTGTATAAAAAAATATAAAATCAAAAAGATATGTTTTAAAAATTTTGAAGCAAATAAAGACGATGAGTTTTTGCAACAAACCAGATTGTTTATTCAAAACATAGCAAGAATAAATAATACTTTGGTTGAAGAAAATGGTGTTAAAGAGTTGGATATGCCAATTTCTCAAAGCACAAGTGATATTTGTATTAGAAAATTTGTATATCCTCAAGATAAAAGTTTTATTAAGTTATTTCAATATAAATATTTTAGTGAGCGAAACAATAGATATGACTATTGTATTATTATGATAGATAATAATTATAAAGTTTATCATGCTAATATGTTTATGGCTCACACAAATCTCTTGGCGCATGACCTATTGCAATTTAGTGAAGAACCAGAAATTTTTAAATTTAGGGTTAATGGCATAGACGATGTTTTATGTTTTTGTACGCCGACAGAAGGCATTGTTGTTTGGGATTGTGATTCAGTTCCTTATAAGGTGGAAAATATTCCTGAATTTAAAGCTATTTGTTTGCATAATTCTAGGTTATTTGTTATTGACAAAAAAAATGATGCGTTAATTAGATACAGCTCTAACAAAAATCCTCTTAACTGGAACTATAACGCAGAGGATGGGGCTGGCAAAATAGAATTGAACGAGTTTAGAGGGATGATAGAAAAGCTTGTATCTTTTTTAGATAATTTATATGTCTTTACAAAATTTGGGATTTCAAAAATCTCTGTTTTTACTTCAAGCTCAGGGTATTCTATTTCTAATATTTTTTACTCTAGCGCAAAAATTTACAAAAATACAATTTGTGTTTGTGGTCAAAATATTTTATTTATGTCTCAAGATGGCTTATATATTTTTGATGGTTATGATGTAAAAAAAGCAAATGAAGATTTGTCTTTTTTACTATCTCAATATGATCAGTCAAATTCTAAGACTTGTTATTATAATGGTAAGTTTTATATTGCATGTAAGTTGCAATATTTAGATGATTTTGTTGATGATAGGTGTGTTGTTAACAATTCTTTGGTTGCTTTTGATATAGAAAAAAATGATTTTAGCGTAATAAGAAATATAGACGTAAAGGATTTAATGCCTATAAACGAATTGTTGCTAAGTAAACTGGTTTTGTGCTTGAATGGACAACATTCTAATAAGCTTTGGCAAATATGTAATATAGAAGATAGTGAATTTGAATTTTTAAAGAGATATGAAATTGCTAATTTAACACTAGGAGATTTTGCAAAAACAAAAATTTTTAAAGCGATAAATTTGTTTTGTAAATATGATTGTGATATTACTGTGCAAACCGAAAACAAAACAAAAACGTTTAAAATAAAAGGTAAAAATGATTTGCAATTTGTAAGAGTAAATATAAAGGGTAAGATGTTTAGTATTATTTTTAAAAGCAACAATAAATTTTTGTTAAAACCACCACAATTTGTTTTTAGTGAAACTGATTAGTTTTATAGGTGATGTTATTTTGAAATTTAGTCACAAAAAACTTGTAGATGGTTTTAGTAAATATTTTGAATATGAAAACAGTATAAAACAGCAAAGGCTAGGGGGTTATGATAAATATTTTGAACAATTAAAAAAACATTTTACATCTTTTAAAGCAAAACAATTGTCTTCTAAAAAAAAAGAGAGGCTAGATAAATAATGTGGAAAGAAATTTTAGAACTTGCCCTTACTAATGGGATTTGGTCAGCTTTGTTTGTTGGGTTATTGATTTTTCAACTAAAAGATAGTGCAAAACGCGAAAAAAAATATCAAGACA
>JAFQOM010000115.1 GCA_017403205.1 Clostridia bacterium
AAGCAATTTTTGGTTAAGCAATGTAATACCTATGCATAGCAGATAAATCAAAACCGATACATATCCACCACTAGAAAACGAATCTTCTTCAGAATAATTTTTATCAACCAATTCGTCGAAAACAGCTGCAATTTTATTAACAAATAGCACAAAGGCGGCTAACGATATTAATAAAAAAGTAACATTGATTTTGTTCCATTTCATATTGTAAACAAAATAAACAATTAAAAAAACAAAAGCCGTCTTATGAAAAAGAGTGGCTAAAATTATGGTCAGACAAAATGGTATGAATTTCTTCCTTTTTACAAATTCATAACCTAATAAGCACATTGACATAGCAAGCGCTTGTCGCATACCATTCATTGAAAAAGAAAAGGAGCCTAAACAAACATAGCCTATAGTAGATATCTCAGTATTTTTTGAATTATTTTTAATAAAAAACAGTGCGGATAGTATATTTATTGCAGATGTTGTTAGAATGAGTAGTTGCGGATTAGAGGATATTTTGCCAAGCAAGTAACAAAACAGATGAAAAGCAGCTTCGGAAAAAATAAAAGGCTTACCTTTTTCGTAAACACCGGAAAAATAACTACCAAAGGAGGTATAGGCGGACAAGTTTTCGAATGTAGTTGCATAAGAATCAGTATCTGATGTACCTATGTAACGAGAACGAAGCCCTGCCACCAAAATTAAAACCACGGCGGATAATATGAAAAATATTTTATTTTCTTTTTCTACATTTGTATTATTGTTTTTAATCAGTGCAAAAAAAACAATTAACAAAGTTGTGGAAAGTAAGATTACCATTAAAAACTACCTCATTAAATCTTTAAAAGAATGATATGCTTTTTTTAGGATATGCTTAGTAATTATTTTGAGTCTTATTAAGATTAATTTGGCATAATTAATCTTGATTTTATTTGTTTTTAGAGATTTTTTGATGTTGTTTTTAACATCTATGTTTGATGCAAAACAATAATAATAAAGTTCTGATAAAAATTCCCATTGCTGATTTTTAAGCAAAATTTCAAACAACTCTTGACAAGTGAATTGAGTTTCTGTTTTATGAAGCAACTTTTGTGTTACGGTTACCTGTGCTGAGTGTTGTCTGTTGGAAACTAAGGCGTTTGTATCAACGTAAACCTTTGCACCGAAGATTGCGAATTTGAGCCACAAATTCCAATCAAGAACAAATTTCATATCCTCACGGAAAGAAAGACCATTATTAAATAATGCCTTTGGTATCAGCAAACCGCAACCATTAAAACAGTATTTGAAGAGTAGATGTTTAAACATTTCTTGAGAGTTTAAAAGGCCCTTGAAAGTATTAGTGGGACGATAAATTTTATATCCCTTACTGTTAATAAGTCTGCCGGAATTGCTTATGATGGTGTTTTTGGGATTGAGAGAAAGATTTTCATAAAGAGCAACCTGTGATTGAAGCTTATTTTTATCATATAAATCATCATGGGATAGCCAAGAAATAAATTCTCCGTTAGCTTTTTTTATACCATAATTGAGTGCTGAGGAGCAGCCAGCGTTTTCTTTTGTGTAATAAGTTATTTTTTCGGCGTATCCCAAACAAATCTTTTCGGTAGCATTGGTATCGGTAGAGCCGTCATTAACCACTATTACTTCAATATTTTTGTATGTTTGTTGTAAAGCACTGTCTATTGCTTCTTTAACAAAATTAGCACCGTTATATACCGGTATAATTATTGAAACCAGCGGACAAAACGCCATTTTATTTTCCTCTTTTCC
>JAFQOM010000012.1 GCA_017403205.1 Clostridia bacterium
TGTTTAGTTTGTGGTGAAGTTTTTGAAGTGGAAGATGGTGTTGAACCAGTTTGTCCAAAATGTAAAGTAAAAGGAGATAAATTAATGGTAATTGAACAAGAACCTAAGAATAAATATGCTGGAACTCAAACAGAAAAGAATTTATGGACGGCTTTTGCAGGAGAAAGCCAAGCAAGAAACAAATATACATATTTTGCATCAAAAGCAAAAAAAGAAGGCTTTGAAGAAATTGCAGAGATTTTTACACTTACAGCTGCAAATGAAAAAGAACACGCTGAACTTTGGTTTAAAGCATTGGGCGGCATTGGTTCTACAGAAGAAAACTTAAAAGCAGCTGCAGATGGCGAAAATTATGAATGGACAGAAATGTATAAAGAATTTGCAGAAACAGCAAAAAAAGAAGGATTTGATAAACTTGCTTACCAATTTGAAGCTGTTGCAAAAATTGAAAAACATCACGAAGATAGATATAAAGCAATTTTGAAAAATGTTAAAGAAAACAAAGTTTTCTCTAAAGCTAAAAAAGTTGTTTGGGAATGCAGAAACTGCGGTCACAGATTTGAAGGGGAAAATGCTCCAGCTGTTTGCCCTGTATGCAATCATCCTCAATCTTACTTTGCTGTTTATGTAGAAAAATTTAATGACTAATAAATTTAAAACATAAAAAAGAATTAGAAGTCAAATCCTCTAATTCTTTTTTTTACAATTTATTTAAAGCCTATTTTAAAATCAATTTTAACAATTTAATTTGTGTTTTTGTAGGTAAAAGATTTAATAGTTTTAGTTTTTTGCTTATATTTTTTTTATAAACCGGTTTAGGTGTTTTTTTATTTAAAATTGCTAAAACTTTTTGTGCGATTTTTTCAGGGTTAATACCTTTATTATGTTCTTTATCGACAATATGTTTGAATTTTGCTATTGTATTTTTATATAAACTGGTGTTTGCGTTTAGTTTTTCCATTTGTTCGCTAGAAGATTTTATAATTGGTGTTGCAACTGCACCCGGTCTTAATGTTATTACGGGAATATTTAATAGACCAAGTTCCATTGTAAGTCCTTGAGCATATGCATCAAGGGCTTTTTTTGATATTGCATAAATTGCATTAAAAGGTAAAATTTTGTTTTCTGCAAGTTCACTAGTGGTTATAATTATTTTACCTTTTGCGTTTTGCACAAGAGGAAAGAAGATTTTATTAATTCTATAAGCTCCAAACAAGTTGATATTAAAAATTTTAACAAACTCTTCTTCATCTATTTCTATAAGAGAGTTCATTAAAATTATACCCGCAAAGTTTATAACAGCGTCAAGCTTATTTGTTGTTTTTAAAACTTGTTTATATGCGTTTTTTACGCTTTCCATGTCTGTTACATTTGTTTTTATTTGAATAATGTTTTCTTTTTCTTCTGGGTTTAAATTTACATCACAACTAAAAACCGTAAACCCGTTGCTTGCAAGTTTAAGTGCGGTTGCTCGCCCCATGCCGCTTGCGCCGCCAGTAATTAAAGCATATTTCATTTATTTTTCCCTTTTTGCAATTTTAGTTTATTATATAATTTTGTATGTATTGCTACATCAAATTTAAAATAAAAACACCCTATTAACAGGTGTTTTTATTATTTAGAAATCAAATTCTTGGTTCAAAATTTTCAAAAATAATATTGTCACAATGAGGTGCAACTTTCATGTATTCTTGTTGACTAGGCACAGCCCATACAAGAAGTGGTTTGTTTTTAGAATGTTTTTTAACAAACCTATTTGGAACTTCATCGTATTTATAAGCAATAAAATGAGGACAGGAAACATGCTTGTTAAGAGCCATTCTTTTAAGTAGAAATTTTGTAATCCATTTGATTTTAGAGTCTTTATAAAAACTAGATAATTGACCTCTTAAAACTTCTGGGGCATTAATTTTAAACCATTTTAATACATATGGGTTAAAACTCATAACAGCAACATCGCCCTTATAGTTTTTAATTTCTTGGTAAA
>JAFQOM010000116.1 GCA_017403205.1 Clostridia bacterium
AAATTAATTGAAATTGCAACCATAATTAATCCACTTATTAGTTTTAAACTCAAAGTAATAAATAACGACATAGAAACAAGTGTTAACAATAAGGAAAATATTGAGCCAAGCAGTGCTGACAAAATAAGTCTTACTAAAACAATTTTTTGTTTTAAACTAAAAACAGTTAAATATAAGATAACAAAGTTAATAACTGTTGTATCTAAAAGAGCATCTTCAATATAAACTTGCATATTAAAATTTTAATATTTAAAAATTTTTTTTCAATTTTGTATAGATAAAATAAAAATAAAAAAATGACTTGTTTTGTATTTAACAGTCATTTTTTTAAAAATAAAAAGACTAGTTAAATTTAACTAGTCTTTTAAATTACACAACTATTTGTTTCTACGCAATTTTTCTAAGAAAGCAGGAACCCTTTCATGTTCTTCTAATTTAATTCTAGAAGAAAACTGTTGCTTTGGTTGTTCAGGCTCCTCTTGTTTTTCTTCTGGTTGAGGCTTTTCTTCTTCTTGAGCTGGCATCGCGCTAAATGCATATTCGCCAAAATTCATTTTAGGAAGATTGAGCTCTTCGTTTTCATTTTTTTGTTGATTTTTTAATCTTTCATTAAAACCAGTTGCAATAACAGTAATTTCAACTTCTTCACTAAGACTTTCATCAATGCCAGAACCGAAAATAATATTGCAGCTTGGATCAACAACTTCCCTTACAAGGCTTGCAGCCTCATTAACTTCGTCAATAGCAAGATCTAGACCGCCTTTAACATTAAGAAGAATACCTGTTGCCCCCTCAATGGTTGTTTCAAGAAGCGGACTTTGAACTGCTTGGCGAACAGCATCAATGGTTTTATTTTCACCTTTACCACGACCAATACCCATATGAGCAAGGCCTTTATCTTTCATAACTGCCTTAACGTCAGCAAAGTCAAGGTTAATTAAACTTGGAGTAACAATTAAATCAGAAATACCTTGTATACCTTGTCTTAATACATCATCAGCACATCTAAAAGCTTCTACAATTGGAGTGCCTTTTGGAACAATTTTTAAAAGCTTATCGTTTGGAATAATAACCAAAGTATCTACAAACTTTTTAAGGTTTGCAATACCCTTTTCAGCATTTTCCATTCTGCGTCTACCTTCAAAATTGAAAGGCTTTGTAACAACAGCAATTGTTAAAATATCAAGCTCTCTTGCAATTTGAGCAACAACTGGAGCTGCGCCTGTTCCAGTTCCACCACCCATACCAGCTGTAATAAAAGCAAGATCACAACCTTTAAGCATTTCTGTAATAACTGCTTTACTTTCTTCTGCTGCTTTTTGACCAACCTCTGGGTCTGCACCAGCGCCCAATCCACGTGTTAATTTTTCACCAATTTGAATGCGGTGTGTTGCCTTGCTCATAAGTAATGCTTGTTTATCTGTGTTAATTGCAACAAATTCTGCACTTGTAATGTTTGCAGCGACCATACGGTTAACAGCATTATTGCCGCCACCACCAATACCAATAACTTTAATATTTGCTACTTGACTTATACTATTTGCACTATACATAGTTTAACTTCTCCTAAATCAATAATATAATATTTTTTTTATTTTGCCAAACTAATAAACAAAGTTTATTTAAATATTTTAATTAATTTTGTTAATAAAGCTTATTTTTTAAATTTGTTTAAACTAACAAAATTTGAACCAGGCTTTTGATAATTTAAGGCATAATGTAAAATTGACATACATGAAGAATAATTTGTTTTGTTATATTGAGAATATGGCATTTGAACAATTTCTACATTTTTATTTATTATTTTAGCCAGCACATCTTTGGCCCCTTTCATAAAAGAAAGCCCACCGCCTGTCAAATAAACTGGTATAAAATCTGGAAAATTGTAGTGCCACGCATTAAAACACTTTTGTATGCCTTGAGCTATAACTTCTATTCTACTTTCTGCAATAGCATTAGCAACTTTCATAGAGATCGGAATAATTTCTCCTTCAACCATTAGGTCATACATATCGTCATTTTTAGGCTCAATACATAATACTATTTTTTTGTTAAGTGCTTCAGCTGACGAAAATGGAATTTTTAGACATTTTGATAAGTCTGCACTTATATGTCCGCCGCCTAATGAAAAACTGGACAAGTTTAAAATGCCTCTACCTCTAGCCAGCGAAACAGATGTTGTTATGTAACCACAGTCAACCAGTAGCGCATATCTATCACGCATTTCTTCATCAAATAAATATAAAGATTGAGCATAAGCAGAAGAA
>JAFQOM010000117.1 GCA_017403205.1 Clostridia bacterium
CTTGCGATATTCAGTTTAAATTTCCAATTGGTTGGCAAGAGTTAAATGGTATTCATCATAGAGGTATGTGGGATTTATCTCGTCATCAAGAATATTCTGGCAAATCTATGTTATATACAGACCCTTTTACAAACGAAAAGATTTTGGCAAACGTTATAGAGTATTCTATAGGTGCAGATAGATTATTTTTGGCAACATTGTGTAATGCATATAAAACAGAAATTTTAGAAAATGGTGAAACAAGGGTGGTTTTAAAGTTAAAACCAGCTTTGGCTCCATTTAAACTAGCTGTTTTGCCACTTCAAAAAAATCTTAACGAAAAAGCAGAGCAAGTTTTTGCTTTGTTACAAAAAGAATTTAATTGCGATTTTGATGACTCTGGCAGTATTGGCAAAAGATATAGAAGACACGACGAAATTGGCACCCCATTTTGTGTTACTATAGATTTTGACACCCTTGAAGATAATTGCGTAACAATTAGAGATAGAGACACAATGCAACAACAAAGAATTAAAATTGAAGAAATTAAAGATTATGTTTTAAACAAACTTAATTAATTTCAAATTAATGTGTAGCCAAACTAAACTTTGTTGTTAATTAGCAAAAAACAATAAAAAAACCTCACAAGAAATGTGAGGTTTTTTTGATTACATTTTTTATTGTTGTTGTTCTTCTTCATTAATAAATTCACTAGCACCAACAGGTGATTGTCCTTCTTCATCTAATGGTTTTGGTTGTTGTTGTACGCCCAACTCTTTATCTTCAGGCTTTGTAGGAGCGGTTGTTGGAAATGTGATAGTTGTTGATTCTTTTGTTCCGTCTGTTGTTGTAAAATCTGCAATATAAGTAGTGGAAGTAAAAGCTGATGTGGAAGCTGATGTGGAAGTTGTATCAACAAGTGGATCACCTGGTTTATTAATATCCAATCCTGTGGCTTGAGTTGTTGTTATTGTAGTTTGATCTTTAGTAGTTGTTTCTTCAGCTTTTGTAGTATTAGACTTTGTAGGTTTAACTGTAGGTGGTTTAGATGTAGGCTTAGATGTAGGTTTAGCTGTAGTAGTAGTGCTAAAAAAATCATCTTTTTGTGATGGTGCCTCGCCTTTTGTAGATGAGGCTGGTGGTGCTGGAGTGTTTGATATTTGTGTTTTATCTTCAGCTGGATTTTTTGCATATAGACTTGAACCAATAAATAGCCCAACAATAAGAACCCCTGTTCCAGCAACAGCAAGTATAGGCTTTATAGGATTTTTAAGTTTTGGTCCTATAATTTGATTGTAATTTCCACCTTTTTTTGCCATGTCAATTAAACCTCCATAGTTTATTATTTGAATACATTATATATTTTTTTAATTTTTTTGTCAACAAAGCACAATATTCTTGTTTGTTTTGACCAATTTATAAACATTTAAAAAAAGTCTTTTAATAATAAAATTATATCATAAAATCTAAAAAAATTCAAGTTTTTGTTCAGTATGCAAATACATTATGTTAGTTTTGTGGCAAAAAGTTTAATAAATAACAATTTTTATTGTTTTTATTTACATTTATTTTAAATAGTGTATAATGATTTTTAGTTAAAAAATACAATTATTTTATGTTAAAAAGAGGAAAGTATACTTTATGCTTAGTTTAAAAAACAATAAATATCATACACATATGTGCGGTACTTTAAATTCAAAACATATTGGTGCAGAGGTTAAAGTTGCAGGCTGGGTTAATAACATAAGAAAATTTGGTGGATTAACATTTTTAACCATCCGTGACCAATCAGGTATTGTTCAAGCTTTTGTAGAAGATGAAAAACTTGTTGACGACCTTACAAAAGAAAGCACTGTTAGCATTTTAGGCGAAGTTAGGTCAAGAGGTGAAAAAAATATTAACACCGATATGCCAACTGGCGAAATTGAAATACTAGTAAAATCATTAAGTATTTTGGGGCGTTGTGAAGATGTTCTGCCTTTTGAAGTTATTAAGGCAAGAGAACAAGCAGAAAATACTAGGCTTAAATATAGATATTTAGATTTAAGAAACACAAAAAACCTAAGCAATATTTTAAAAAGAGCAGAACTTTTAAAATTTATTAGAAATCAAATGGATGAATTAGCTTTTACCGAAGTTCAAACCCCAATTTTAACTTCATCCAGCCCAGAAGGAGCAAGAGACTTTTTAGTTCCAAGCAGAATGAATCCTGGCAAATTTTATGCGTTGCCACAATCTCCTCAACAATTTAAGCAATTATTAATGGTTAGCGGTATTCACAAATATTATCAAATAGCCCCTTGTTTTAGAGATGAAGACGCAAGAGCAGACAGAAGCCCAACAGATTTTTATCAACTAGACTTTGAAATGAGCTTTGCTACCCAACAAGACGTTTTGCAAGTTTTAGAAACTGTTTTATATAATACTCTTACAAATTTTACAACCTTAGCTGTAGACAAGCCTCCATTTGCTCAAATTAAATTTAACGATGCTATGAAATTGTATGGCTCTGACAAACCAGACCTTAGAAACCCATTAACATTAATAGATTTTACTCAAGAGTTTAAAAATCATGAGTTTGGCGTGTTTAATGGCAAATTTATTTATGGTATAAAAGCCCCAGCAGCAGAAATGCCAAGAAGGTTTTTTGATGGGTTAACAGAATATATTAAATTGCAAGGCGCAGGCGGTTTGGTTTATTTAAAATATCAACAAGGCGAAATTTCTGGCCCAGCAGCCAAATTTTTGTCAGAAGATGATAAACAAACAATAATTTCTAAAGCCGCTATGCAAGAAAATGATGTTTTGTTTGTTATAACAGATGCTAAAGATATTAAAGCCTTAAAACTTAGCGGTTATTTAAGAAATGAACTTGGTGAAAAGCTAAATTTAATTGATAAAACTTGTTTTAAACCTTGTTTTATTGTTGATTTTCCTTTTTATGAAGAAAGTGAAGATGGTAAAGTAGAGTTTTCTCACAATCCATTTTCAATGCCACAAGGCGAAATGGATGCTTTAAAAAATAAAAATCCACTTGATATTTTGGCTTATCAATATGACCTTGTATTAAATGGCGTAGAACTTGCTAGTGGTGCTGTTAGAAACCATAACCCAGAAATCATGGTAGAAGCATTTAAAATTGCGGGCTATGACAGAAGTGTTGTTGAAAATAAATTTCCAGCACTATTTAATGCCTTTAAATATGGCGCACCTCCTCACACTGGAGCTGCAATTGGCTTTGACAGACTACTTATGTTTATTTGTGAAGAGGAAAGTATTAAAGAGGTTATAGCATTTCCTATGAACAAATCTGCACAAGATCCATTAATGGGCGCACCAAGTGAAGTGTGGCAAAATCAACTTGATGATATTCATATTCAACTTAACCTTAAGGATAAAAAAGATAACTAAACAACAAAAAACTAGACTTTTTACGGTCTAGTTTTTTTTAATAATTTTTAAAATATACCTTTATTATATTTTATTAAAGCATAAAAACACATGATAATGCCAATTACAAATCCGATAGTTAGGTTAATGTAGCCAATTAAATAAAATATTTCATTTTGGGTAAGGTATACAATTAAAGATAAAATGCAAAACAAAATGATGGCGCATCCCATTATAATTGTTCCTATCCCAACTTTTCTGCCAAAGGGGATTTTGTTTTCTTCTGTTATATTTTTTCTGTGATAATAGTGAAGCATTTTAATTTTTCCCTTTGTGTTTAAAATGCCCATAATAATGCATAAAACACCTATGACAAAAGGAGCAATAAGCTCTAAAAAAATAAACTCTAACATTAGAAAGATATTCCCCCTTTAGACAGTGTTTTAGTTAAAAAAGGTTTGACACCTTTTAATGCATCAAACCTAAATTTGGTACCACCAACGGGATTCGAACCCGTATTACCGGCTTGAGAGGCCAGCGTACTAACCCTTATACTATGATGGCTTATTTAAAACAAGTTAATCATATCAAAAATATATTTAAAAATCAATAGATTTTATTGTTTTTTATTGCTTTGTTTATCTATTTTAGTTGCGAAATAGCTTTTTTATATTGTAAAATGTTTGCATAAAAGGGAAGTGCTAAATGCTAAACAAAAGATTAATAAATTTTAGGCCAATATTCTTTTTGTTTATAGTTTTGTTAATAACTATTTTTACTTTTGTTTATATAAATTTAAGCCCTTTTTATTTATTTTTATTGTTAATTCCTATTTTGTTTTTTATATTGCTTTTATATAAAAGAAAATTTATATTTTTTTCAATATCAATTGTTTTAGTTTTAATTTGCAGCCTTGTTTCTTTTTTTAATGTTGCACAATGCTCAAAACAGCAATTTGTTAATAC
>JAFQOM010000118.1 GCA_017403205.1 Clostridia bacterium
AAAGTTGTAGAAAGTAGCCTAAAAATAAAACCTTGCGGAGCATACTATTTTCCTATAAAAGGTAGTTTTATTGGCGATGATGTTGGGGCTAGCCAAAAATACAAATTAAAAGGCAGAACTCTTTTATCTTCAAAAATAATAGAGGCTAGCGATGACAAATTAATTAATGGTACAAATAGTGATATTGTAGAGATTAATTATACTAAAAATGATAATGAGGGAAAAAAATTAAGCGCATATTCTAAAATTATAAATCAAGATGATTTGCAAAATATGATGAATTATGCAATTGATGTTATCAAAAATGCATGTGAAGACATACAAAAACAAGATATTACCCCAAAACCACTTGTGGTTACAGGTGATCCTTGTGAAACATGCAAATTTTTTGCTATTTGTAAATTTGATGAATCTTGTGGAAATTATAAACGTGCACCACAAGTTAAAATTACAGAACAAAATTTTGTTGAAAAGGAGGAGGATGAATAATGGCTAACTTTAAACTTACCTCTGATCAACAAAAAGTTTTAGATAGTGGTAGTAGCGAACTTCTTGTTTCTGCATCTGCTGGTAGCGGAAAAACAGCAACTTTAATAGAAAAAATTTTTGACTTAATTTATAACAAACATATAGATGTTGACAACCTTTTAGTTATTACCTTTACAGAGGCTGCTAGTAGCGAAATGAAGCAAAGATTAAAAATTAAATTATTTGAAAATGCTCAAGACAGTTTTGTAAAAAGTCAAGTAGAGAAGGTGTCAACAAGTGATGTTAGCACAATACACGCAATGTGTTCTAAAATGCTTAGAAAGTATTTTTATAAACTTGATATTAATCCAAATTTTTGTATTTTAGATGAAAATAATTCTAAATTTTTAAAGGCTAACAGTATAGAAAAGGTTATAGATTTTTATGCAGAAGCCAACGACGAAAAGTTTGCATTTTTATCAAGCATTTTTGGTGGTGGAAGAAATTTTGCAGGTTTGCAAAGTGCTATTATATCTTATAATGATTTTTTGTGTGCTGTTGAAAACAGAGATATTTACAAACAACAAATATTTGATAGGTGTTATAATTTAGATTTAACAAACAACGAAGCTTGCAAATTTTTAAATAACTATATTTTGTCAAGTTTTTATTATTACACTCAAACATTAAAAACATTTTTAGAGGAAAGTAAAATTCAAAATGCAGATTATTTTGAGGATTTTATAAATCAAATTTTGGTTTGTGTGAGCGGTGTTGATTATAAAAAAAGTTTTATGCAAAATCATAAAGCTGTATTTGAAATTGAGCTGCCAAAGATGTCTCAAAAAAAGATGGATGAACCAAATAAAATGTTTAAAGAAAATTTTAAACCTTTTTATGATTTAATGAAAAAACAAATAGCTGATGTTAAATTAAAAATTATAGGAAAATCGGAACAGCAGCTTATTGAGGATTTGAAAACAGCAAAAGAGTTTGTTAAAAAGTTTAATGAAGTTGAACAAAGATTTTCTGAAATATATTCTAATTTAAAACAAAAAAGAAACGCATTAGATTTTGCAGATTTAGAAAAATATTTTTTAAAGTTGCTTGAAGATGAAGAAGTTAAACAAACTATTGCAACACAATATAAATATATTTTTGTTGATGAGTATCAAGATATAAACAGCACCCAAGAACAAATATTAAAAAAACTTATTTTAAACAACACTATTGTTATGGTGGGGGACATTAAACAAAGTATTTATGGATTTAGAAATAGTTCTCCGGCAATATTTGCACAAAAAAGTGCTAAATACTCTCAAGATCAAAGTTTTGGTCAGTTAATAAATTTGAACGAAAATTTTAGAAGTAATCCTAAAATATTATATTTTGTAAACGAAATTTTTAAACATATAATGAGCAGCGACTTTGGTGGTGTAGATTATATTAAAGATAGCATGCTTGTTGGTAAAACAGAATATAAAGAAAATGACAACTTGACAAATATAGAAATGTTTTTGATTAACAAAAAAACAACAGATGAAGAAGAGATTCAAGAAAAGCATGACAAAGTATATAGTGTATTGGGCGATAAAAACAAATATTCTAAAGCCTTGTCAAATGCAAGGATTCAAGGCATGGTTGTTGCTCAAAAAATATTAAACATGCTTAATCAAGATATATATGATGCATCTAAAAAAGCATTTAGAAAAATATCGTTTTCTGACATTGCTGTGTTGTCTCGTGGTAACGAATTTTTAAAAGAAATTGCAAAGGTTTTGGCTGAGTACAAAATACCTCTATCAACTTTAAAAAGTGAAAACATTTATAAAAACAAAGATATTTGTATGATTTTAAGTATTTTAAAAGTTGTAAACAATATGCATGATGATGTTTCACTTGTTACGGCATTGTCTAGCTTTATTTTTGATTTTAGTTTTGATGACCTAAATACAATTAAGTCTAGTTTTGATTGTGAATATTTTTATCAATGCTTTGAAGGGTTTGCAAAAACACAAATGGCTGGAGAACTTGCACAAAAGGTAAATAAATTTAATATAGAGATAAACAAAATTAGATTTATGTTGTCAAATTATAGTTCTATTTATGATGTTTTAATTTATTTGCAAAACAAATATGACTTTTTAAATTATTTTAAATCTTTGCCGGGTGGCGCAAATAGATATAATGTTGTTAAAGATTTTGTTGATTCTTTTGCGGACGCAGAATATAATTACGATTTAAACAAATATTTGTCATATGTAAAAAATTTTGCAGAAGACAATAAATTTACAAGCAAAATAGAAAGCAGTGCCAACAGTGTAAAATTGTCTACAATTCATATAAGCAAGGGGCTTGAATATCCTATTGTTTTTTTGGTAAATTGCGATAAAGATTTTTCTAACATAACCTTTAGAAGTGAATTGTTAAAAGATAAAGAGTATGGTTTGGGAGTTGCAACATACAACCTAAAAACATTTGAAAAAACACAAAACTTGGCAAGCAATGCAATTGCTTTAAATTTAAAAAAACAAGAAAAAGCCGAAGAGTTAAGGTTGTTGTATGTTGCGCTTACTAGGGCAAAAAATTATTTAACAATTGTGGGCCAAGTTAATTTGCAAACTATAACTAAAAGCTTGAATCCGTTTGATGCTAGTAGGGCAGAAAGTTTTATGCCTTGGGTTTTAAGCGCTATAACAGACACAAGCTTTAACTGCTTTTTAAAACAGGGGAAAAGCTTTACAGATAAGCATGATTTGTTTGATATAAAAGTAAATGTTTTAGACAAAAATGATTTTGTTGTAGAAAAACAAAATCAAATAAATTTAGATATTTTAAATGCTTTTAGTGGCAGAGAAAATGATTTAAAAAAGTATATAGATTTTGAACTTAAACAATCCAATAATATAGCATTAAAAAATACAGTTTCTAGCATGTTGCAAGAATATGCAGATAGTCAAGTTAGCATAAATTTTGAACCAAAAAAATTAACAATGTTTGAGCATAAAACAGAAGAAATTGATGCAGCTAAACTTGGCACCGCGTATCACAACATTATGCAAAAAATTGATTTTAAAAATAAAA
>JAFQOM010000119.1 GCA_017403205.1 Clostridia bacterium
GCAAAAAACATTTTACATACGAATCTGTAAAAAATGCTTTTGGTGTAGAAACTGCAAACAAAGTATTCCCACAGGTTAAGAATAAAACAGTAAAAGATATTGATACTTTTTTACTAAGTGCAATCAGACATTTGATTGAAACAGATGGATATTTTACTCAAAATACAGTTTATAGCTATTATCGAGAAAATAACAAATACTTTATGGAAAACCAGTACATCAAGCAACTTCCTGCTATTATGCAGATGTTAGAGCTTAAAAAGATTAAG
This sequence comes from Clostridia bacterium, assembly GCA_017403205.1. Next base: position 270 of record JAFQOM010000119.1, read on the forward strand.
GCGTCAAAGATGTTAAAAGAGCAATATGGAATATCTTCTGCCGGATACCCTAACATCTTTGTAAAACAAGGGAATTAATTTTTTATCAATAAAGAAACATCATAAAATCTAACCAAGAAAGGTCGTTTTATGATGAAAGAAAATTCGTATGTTACAAAGGGTAGTATTTACCTTGTAAATTTAGGTTGTGAGAGGAATGGTAATGTTCAGAATGGTGGCAAGACCGGTGTTAGACCTTGCCTGGTTATGAATAACAAGATTGCGTGTATTTACAGTCCTGTGCTTTTGGTGGTCCCGATAACATCAAGCACAGTAAAAATACATAAGCATATTCCGACTCACCTTATAATTGACGAGGGACTCACACGAAAATCAGTGGCAATGTTTGAGCAAATTATCACTGTGAACAGATCACAACTTTTAACTAAAATTTGTACTTTATCGGATGAACTTATGGAGAAGGCAAATCAAAAGATAGAAATTGCCTTTGGCTTATGTCCTACGTTCATATGAATCAGAAAAAGAGTGTTTTGTTTAAAACAAAGCACTCTTTTTCTGTTGTACGTTTCCGCAGCAACAGATGATAAATAAAAATACTAGAAAGAAGTTGTGATTGGTGTTGGAATTTCAGAAGACATCTTCTTTTTAATCACCGCCTTTCAAAGCAAAGTATATATATAAACTGCTGATGCAGATTGTTTTTATGTAGTTGTAACTGTCGTTAGTAAAAGGATAAATAGTATATTGTTAAATCTACTATTTATTTATTTTATTATTTTAAAATCCCTTTTTTAAAAACAAAAAGAGTGTTCCATAAAAAATGGAACACCCTTTTTTGTCGTACAATACGCTAATATTATCAAAGTGTTAAAAATATATATAGAAGGTTTTGTGTTCAAAAGGATTTGTCGGTATGACTCTAAAATAGCAGCATATTGTATCAATGTATATTTTCACATTGCGACCATGGTACACATTTTATTTCTTGATAATTATAAAAAACCCTTTAAATAAAAAAGAAAAGCAACCCATTTTTTTAGGGTTGCAAAAATCTTTTATTTTACTGGTACACCATTAGACAAATATGCTGTTTTAAGTTGAGCTTTAACATCTTCTGAAACTTTATTGCTTTCTTTGATTAAATCCCAGCCTTGTGACTGTCTAAGCAAATTATTTCTATGGTTCACAGCCTTATCCATATTTATAAGGGTTGAAAAGAATCCGTATGTAGCATTAAATTTTGGTATATATGCTAATACCGAAGCATCACATGGATTTGCTATCATTTTTTTATAATAGTTTTTTTCTGCGCTTTGTCTTACCACAGTTCTAATAACTAAAAATAACAATGTAAACCATAAAGCCATAAATAAGAGCAAAAAAAGTGC
>JAFQOM010000120.1 GCA_017403205.1 Clostridia bacterium
AAAAAGTCCTACACCTTTGACAAAAGTTTTAACATAACAATAATCAGCAAGCCCTAATTGCTCTCTTAAATGTTGATGTATCTCGCTTTCGGTATCTTCAATTTCCGGCATAAAATCAAACCAGCAATTCGTAAATGGAGGGCAAGTTTTGTCGTTAAAATTTTCTGCCTCTTTTACATCAAGGGCTGGCACAAAAAACATATTTGCATTTTTGCAACAGTCTAACATATAATCTTTATATTTGAGTGCAAATTCGTTTGTTTGGGGGATTTCGGCGGACGGATATTTAAAAAATTCCGTACTTGACATTATTCCTGACCGCTCCTCAAGTAAATTTTCTATTGTAAATTTTAGCGTCTGCATGTTTCCTCCTCTCTTGACCAAAGAATAACACTCTTTATTTCTTTTAATGTTTTATTATTTGCAAATTCATTGCAAAAAGATATTCTATGCGTTGTAAAAGGTTTTTCAAATTCTATATGCAATATGCGATATTTGCCTAAATGATTATTAGCATGTTCAAAATACCCCTTTGTGCATTTTGTTTCCAGCCCATTACAAAGCCAATTCAAAATATCATTGTCGTTCAAATCTTTTATTTTTTCGTTTCCTGTAAGCATTGTTTCTTATCCTTTTTGATTATTTTGTATTCTATGTCATACCCGTTATTTTGGGCTACTTTTCGCCATATTTCAAGTTGATTTTGAATAAGTTTTTTCGTCAAACCAGTAGGTAAAAATAAGATTTCATTTTACCCTCACATTTCTTTTATTCCATACCAAAAAGCAATAATCGGAAAGAACAGCAGTAAAATAATAATATTTCTTACGAAACATAGATTATCTTTCCAAGTTCGTTTAATTTGGTATGTTTTTAACATTTTTATTTCTTCCGGCAACTGTAAACTTAAAAATATCAAAGTACACATAATCGAAACGCAAAAATAAAATTGAATTAAAAATATTATTTTTTCTAACATTATTTATTTTCCTTTATTTTTCTAATGTCGCACGAAAATTCATAATTAAAACAGTCAATATGAAAATCTTTTATTATTCTATTTGACCCCTCTGCGTATTCGATACGCACGAAATTGTCTTTAATTTCTTGATTACATCGGTCGCAAATATGCTTATAACTCATTTTTCCTCCTTTATTCCATATTTTTTATTAAATTCACTTTTTAAATTAAGATAAAAACTAATTGTAGAGAGCATTTGAGAATAAATCGTTTGCCAATTTTCCCAGTGTTCGTAATTCTGCGACCCCTCTTTGAAAAATTTTTTATTTGTTTGGGCTTGTTTTTGCTGTAATTCTATATAAAATAATAAATCTTTTATATCTTTGTTCATTTTTTAACCTCTGTCAAAAGTATTTCAGCAGTGTAATAATGTTTTTTATTTTCTTGAATATCTATAAATTGTTGCAAAGTTTCTTCCAATTTTAAAAGTATTTTAATCATAACTCTTTGTTTGCAACTCATTTTATCTAATGGATATTTTTTAATATCTTTTTCAGGCTCAATAATTTTTCTATAAGGTTTGGCGTCTGTTTCATCTTTTACAATAGCAAATCTCATTTTGTTAAATCCTTTCTTTTTTTATTTTTTTTATCCTACATACGCAAAATTTTCAGTCAGCCATGCGTACATTTGATTTTTTTCTATGATATATTTGCCGGAATTAGTTTTTACAAACTCCTCACAAATTTCATTAAACCATTTCTTAAAGCGTGCCTCACTTATCATTCGTTCTCTCACGCAATAATCTTTTATCTCAATTAAAGGCACTTTACCCTTGCTCTTGCTCTTTTGCTCTGCATATTCACGCATGAATACACAAATTTTTTCATAACTTGAAGTATTGTCTTTTATGACATCAAGCGATAGGGCTTTCATTTCTTTGTAGGTATTTACCATATATTGCCAATGATAAGGTTGAATTTCTAAATCATTCGTCCATACCGCCAAGACGGTACAAAACAGTAGGAGTAGAAATTCGTCATCAATAGTAATATTACACCCAGCCCCTTGTTGTTCCAAAATGCCCCAAAGAGCCTCACTTGCTGGTATTCCATGTTGATTTCGGTGTTGAGTAAATACTTCTTTTGCAAGAGGAATAAAGCGGTCAAAATTCGGGTGATAGCGTTTTCTATTCGTATGTAATTTGTCTATCGGAGGACAGTTTACATACAATAATCGCCTTGCAATACCACCCTCAAAAGAACTTTGATAGCGTTGTTGCACTTGCCAGTCTTTTAAAAATTCTGCCGTTGAAACAAATATAAAATTTGCCCCTACATTGTATTGAGAGGTAATCCCCTCCGCTCTTGATGTTTTTGATTTTCCCATGCCACAATATCCGTCAAATAATTGGTTTATTGCAGCGACAAACTCTTTTGCAGATATGGACGGATTTGCAGAAAAAGCGTCCCTGAATAAGCGGTCGCCTGCCTCGTCCACAGTAAACAATAAATTGTTAGTATAATATTTTTTTATTTGTGCGTAGGTTTCACAAAGTCCTTTTGATGTTATCGGGTCGTCAAAGGTTGTAATTGGCTCTCTGCCTAATTCTTGATAGGCTAACTCAACTTCTTTTTTTTGACTATCAGTAAGCGGAATTTCGCTTTTTGCTAAAAATTTACTATGCAAGGACAAAGCCCTATTATAACGTGCAATACGTTCTTCATCTACACAAACAAAAATTTGTTTTAACGCTCTCAAAGTTCGTGATTTTCCGCTACCTTTTTGACAAAGAATTATACAACCTGAATTTAAGCGGATTTCTTGACCGTCCTCATTTTTATATTTAAAATCAAAAGTATTTGCACAATACATCATGTATGACAAAACTATCATTTTTAAGCAGATTTTCGGTAAATCTACCCCTCTAATTTTGTGCAATTCTTCAACTATTTCATCTATTACTTGTAACTCTGCCATATTAAACCTATTATATCACAATTTTTGATAATAATTGCACGCTCTTATAAAACTGCTCTCTGCCTATATTCCACATCAAGTTTAAGCCCTGCTCGCTCGGAAAGATGAACAATTTTTTTTATTTTTTGCTCCGGAATAATTGACAATACTTTTTCGGGAATAATTATTTTTTCTATTTTCTGATAACAACATTCGCCAGCAAACATTTTTGTTAAAAGTTCCAAATCATCGCAAAAATAAAGTAGTCGCAACGATATTAAATTTGCTATATTTATTATTTTTGATTTTTTTTCTTCTCGTTCAGGAATATGTAAAGTTTCACAAATTTTAAATACTGTTCTACGTGATATTTTTTCGTTAAATTCTCTCTCAATGTATGCCGGAATATCTTTTTTGTAAATTCCGTTATTTATTAACTCATTTACTCGGTCAATAATTTTTCCTGTTATTTTTGATTTTCTTGCCATGTGCTTGCCCCTTTTTTGTTAAATCTACCTCTTTTATATCATTAAAAATAATATAAGTCAAATTTATTTTATTGGCTTTACGTCAATATCTAAAATCTCAAGTTGCGGTGGATTAGGTAAGTCATATTCGCTCAAATCCTCCGCAATAGTGCAGCAGTCAGGAGGGCATAACATCAATTCTTTTTTAATCTGATTTTCTTTAATTTGATGTTGAATAGCCCTTGTAATCGCTATATTTATTTGAGTTATAATACTAATAAAAAGTATAATAACAAAAAGTCTTTTTAATTGAGATTTTAAAGTAATTTTTTTATTTTTCATTTTCTACACTCCATTTCTTTTTTTTATTTTTTTTCTACATTTCTCTATAAAAATAATTTGTATTACCTAATTTTTTGTAGCCCGATAAAGCCCCTCCGACTTTATAATCGTTTTCAATTTCGCTTTTGGTATATCCGCTACCGGACATTGATAAAAGTTCCTTATCGTTTGATATAGCAACCTCTCTTGTAACAACTTCAAGAAAAATATTTTTTTCTTCGTCATTTATTTTTCCTGCAATAAAAAATTCATCATACTGGTCAGATAAATTCGCCTCAATAGTATAATCTTCAAAATTATCAAATTTTTTAAGTTCAGAAATATCGTTTATTAAATCATTAAAAGATAATTCTATTGCCTGCATTTTATTCGCAATTTCTGCTAAATCGTTTTTGTTTACTTCCCATGAGGGCAATTCAATAATAAGTTTTGTCATATTGTTAAATCCTTTCATTTTTTATTTTTTTTACTACATAAATATTTCAGGGTTATCTTTTTCGTTAGAGATAATAATGTTTTGTAATTCTAAAAAATCAAGTAAGCCGATGATTTTTTCTTGTTCCTGCTCTGTCAATTCTCCGTCTGAATAAAAATCAATTCTATATTGCATTTTTACCTCCTATTTAATCAACTGATTTATT
>JAFQOM010000121.1 GCA_017403205.1 Clostridia bacterium
AATAGAACACAAAATGACGCAAACCACACTTGCATCATTACTTTTTATGAGCCAAGATACAATATCATTATGGGAAAGAAATAAAAGTCTACCCGATGTTAAAAGTGTAATAAGTATGTCGAAGATTTTTGGTGTAACAACCGACTATATTCTTGGTGTTGAGAAATAAAAAAAGACAGCACCCGCTGTCTTTTTCTATTATTAGTTTTTTGTTTCTCGAAGAGTTCCCACTTCTTTGTCTAGACCTTTATTCTCACCATTTTGTGTGTCTTCATTTAATTTTTTAAGTCTTTTTGCTCTTAAACACCTAAATCCGTATGATATATAGTACACCGCACTACACAAAAGAAGAATTGCTAAAAGATATACAATATCTGCAACAAGCCAACCCGCAGATGCCCAAATTTTATCAAAAACAATAATTTCGTGCGGAACATATGGCGAAATATAAAAAGCATTCATTCTTGGCTGTCTAATACAAAGATTTAGTATAAAGGCTATGACAGTAACAACCCCGAAAGTTGCCACACCTTTTAAAAAGCCATACTTATTTTTACATGCTCTCTTTGAAAAATAGAGATAAAAACCAATAAACACTAGTGTTAAGTGCCAAATGTAAGAGTGCAAAGTTAAAAACCAAAAGTCCTTATGTAACCCACTAGGCTCAGCAAAAGTAATAAAAGCAGTTGCTAAACTTATAGAAAACATAAACTCATACAAATAACTATTAAATTTTTCACTTTTAACAAACGCAACAATCAAACATAAATACATAGGGATTGAGCATAGTTGAAATGGGAAAACCCACCATGCAAAGTTTCCACCATTAAGCATTTGGTTTGTAAAAAGTATTTTTATAACTTCACTTACAGCCAACACCCCGCCAATAACACCAAGAAAAATTTTATTTTGCTTGTCGTTAAGTTTTCTTAATAAGAACGCTAATAAAATTGCGACAGTAAGCCCAACAAAAGTGAAAATTAAATGAAACGGACTATAACTTGCTGGCCTTTCCATCGGAATAGCAAGCCACTCTAAAAATTCTTTCATAACATTACCCCTTTTTATGAGATAATGATATACCATTACATGATAAAAAGTCAAATCAAAATGAATTTATATAAAAAAAGCGAAAGTTTTATATTTTAAACTCTCGCTTTTTGTTTATTTAAAGCAGTGCTTGCAACTCTTGCAATTTTGCCTTGTCCATATCAGAAACCCCATCTAGTTCATACTTTAAACCAAGTTTCTCATACTTAGATTTTGCCATTGAGTGATAAGGTAAAAGTTCTACCCTTTCAACATTTTTGAGTTTTGAGGCAAACTCTTTAAGTTTTAATACATGCTCTTTGTCATCATTAATTCCAGGAACAATAACTTGACGTAGCCATAATTTTTTATCAAGCGACTGACATTTTTCGACAAATTCGATAAAATCGTCAATCTTTCTACCAGTAATAAACTCGTACTCTTTACTATCAACCGCTTTCACATCTAAAATCACAAGGTCTACAAGTTTAAGCACCTCTAAATAATCTTTTGCAAC
>JAFQOM010000122.1 GCA_017403205.1 Clostridia bacterium
AAAAAAGACTTGAAAAATCTCAAGTCTTTTTATTTATAATTTAGATTTTTAATTAATTTTTAGCAAACATGTTTAAACTAAGCTAAATCAAATTAATTTATCAACTAATTTAAAACTTAACAAGATCTTTAATTTCATTTGAGTTTTCACCAAATACAACATAATTTGTAAAGTCTTGTTCGCATAATCTATTTAAAAATTTACCTAACTTATTTGGCATTTCAAATAAACAAAAATCATATTGATAGCTTACAGATTTTGCATATTCCATTGCTTGAACAAAATCATTATCTTTGTAGATAATAGCAAGCTTATTCTTTTTTTGTGGCAATTTAAAACCTTTGTCATTCAAAATAGAATAAATCCTTTCAAAGCCAATAGAAAATCCTACAGCTGGAATACTTTCTCCAGTAAACTTGCCGACCAAGTTGTCATATCTTCCGCCACCACCAATAGAACAGAAGAAGTCGTCACTTTGAATTTCAAAAACAGCACCTGTATAATAGCCTTGACCGCGAACAAGCGAAATGTCAAACACAATACCATACTTGCCTTTTGCTAATTTTTTTACACCATCTATAATGTTAGACAAATTTATATATTCCGGCATATCCCCAACATATGATTTTATATCTTCTAATTTTGATGGTTTGTTTTCAACAAAATCATATAGGTTTTGACATGCAGCAACATCAAATTGTTTAGCTAAAAGCTCTTCTTTAACACCTTGAGCCCCTATTTTGTCAAGCTTATCAAATGTAATACAAACACTATCTAAATCAAATAGTGAAAATCCTAAAGAAACAAGTGTTTTTCTTAAAAGTTGCCTATCGTTAATTCTAATTTTAAAATTAGACAAACCAATATTTAAAAGAGCTTGGGCTGTAACATCAATAAGTTCTATTTCACAGTTGCAACTGTTTGAACCCAATATATCTATATCGCACTGCACAAGTTCTCTACTTCTACCCTTTTGAGGGCGTTCTGCCCTAAAAACCCTATCAACTTGAATGCATTTAAAAGGACTAGGTAATTCAGCTTTATGACAACTATAAAACCTTGATAAAGGCAACGTTAAGTCATATCTCAAACCCAAGTCTGCTAAATTATCAAAATCTTTATTTTCTATACTTTTTACAAATTTATCGCCGCGCTTTAAAACTTTATAAATCAAACTAAGATTATCGCCACCATCACTTTTTTCTAGGTTTTCTATATCCTCTAAAATAGGTGTATAAATTCTGTTAAATCCATAATTTTTATAAGTAGAAATTATTTGTTGTTGCATATAATCTCTAAGTTCTGCCTCTTTAGGCAAAAAGTCGGTCGTGCCTTTAACTGGAGTAATTTTCATTTTTAATATCTCTCTTTTATTAAAAATAGTATTTGTTTTTACATAGCAATTGCTATTTATTTAATTTTTGATTTCTTTATATTCTTTACTTAATTTTTCTTCTTCGTTCTGTTTTGTTAAAAATTGTTGTTTTTTTAGTGCCCTTTCCATTGCAATTTTAAGCTTAGGTATATTGTATCTTAAAACCATAACTGACAATAAGTTTAAATATAAATTTACAAAAGCAATTGGAAGACCTATGTATAAAGCATACTTTGGCATCGGAAACAACAAAATTAAAAAGCCAAAAATTATGCCAGCAATATGAAGTGTAATGCCTTTGTTGTTTTCTACAATAAATAATTGTAAATATTTAGGATCGTTGGGATCAGCTACTTTATTTTTTCTAAAGCCACCTAAAGCGCCTAATTCTGCAACTTTATCTTTCCAGTTTTTAATTTTTAATTTTTCATAAAACTTTCTTTCTTTTCGACTAACGTCAAATATTTTTTTATTTTTATCAAACCATTTTTCTGGCATTGAGTGAATAACAAAGGCCAAAATTCCATCAATAACAACTTCTAAAATAACACCTAAAACAACCGCACATATTGTCCACAACGGTGAAAAACCAGCCACCATGCTATTAAACAAAATATTAAGCACACTAATAATAATTGTGGCAACTATAATTATTGTTAAGTACATTGTCATAATACATGCCCTCTTTTGCTTTGGTCTGTTTAAATTGTTAAATGATATAAAAGGTGGCTTATATCAAAAAACTAAACACAATTATATTTTATATTATAAATTACAAAATCTCAACACTAATTAACAAAAAAAATTTTTAGTTTTATTTTATTAACTAGTTTCTCACTTTAAATAAGTAAGTTTTTGATTATAAAAATTTTCATAAACCTCTTTCCAGGCTTGATAGTTTTTATCTTTCATTTCTTCCATATTTACATTTCTTGTTTTATTTAAGTCTGGATAAATTGCTGGCAAAATATGAACATAATACTCTTGAACATAAAATCCATCCGAATCCAAAACATCGCTATCCTTCATTGTTATAAAAAAAGGAAGAACAGGAACCATGTTTGTTGCAGCAAATCTAAATGCCCCGCTTTTAAATGGTCTTGGTTTTTTATAATTCCACCACATTGCTTGTTCTGGATAAACCAAAATCTTTTTGCCACTTTTTAACAAAACATTTATAGCCCTCATAAATTTTTTCATTGTATCAGCATTGCTACTAAGCGGAAGGGTGTTGCAATGTCTCAATATAAAACCAAATGGTGGTGGTGAGTTTGTATAATTCCCCTCCCTAATTACTTTGTATAAGCGTTCTTTTTTGCCAACATGTGGTTTTATTGATCTCCATACTGCATAATTATCACAAACGTTAAAGTGGTTACAAGTTATAATTGCGCCCTTATCTTTTATAGCTAAAAAATTTTCTATACCAATTACTTCTTTTATAATAAACTGTCTTTTTTTTATAAGATTTTCATAAAAAGCGGTGCCTGTTTTGTTAGCAAAAAAGGTTGCTATTTTGCTTGATAGCTTTTTATTTAAATAATCAATTTTATTTGGCAAAAGAGGGGTTGTGACTGGGTCATCCTCAACATCACAATCCCACTTTTGTTGTTTTTCTAACTCTTCAATTTTTTTTATGATTTTTAATCTGCTTTCTGACTTTTCCATTTTAATATCTCTTTGCTAAAAATATTTTTGATTTTATTAATCTATAAAACCCATTTTAGATAGTAGCAGTATTATTTTTTAAAAACACATTATAAAAGGTTTTTTCAAGGCCTATAACCTTTAAACCATGTTCTACAATTTCAACATTAGCCCTTTCTTTTGCAAGTTTCTTTTCTTCATCAAAATCTTCAATCATTTTTAAAACTTTTTCATAGAAAGGAGACTTTTTTGCATAATGCCAAAAATATTCTCCATTTAAAACATCTTTATATTGCCAAGGTTTTTTGTATAAAGCATAGTGCACAATATGAAGGTCACCTTCCACTTCCTCTGGAAGAGATTCTTTATTCCAACCAGTTGGCATGTGCTTTACCCTATTTCTGCATAAGAAGTTTAAATAAGCTTGATCTGGGTCAATAACATCAAAATTATAAGTTCTAATTAAATCAACAAACTTGTCTTGGATTTTATGTTTTCTAAACTCCGCTAAGTTCATAAGTAAAATACCACTGTTAAAATAATTTTCTCTGCTAACGCCAACACACTTTTCAGCATATTCACTAAATACTGGATGGTTATACACAACCTGTTCTCTAATAGCAGCAACAAGATTGTCTTTCAAATCTGTGTTATAAAATTTAGATATATCTCCTAAAACTACAATATCACAATCTAAATAAATAGCCTTGTCATATTGAGGAAATAAGCTTTCAATAAAAAGCCTGTAATATGCAGTAACACTAAAGTGATAAATATCTCTTAACTGTTTTTTAATGTCTGCAACCTTTTCTGAAATATCACAAAAATTTATTATGACATTGCTACTTTGAAGTCTTTTCACCTTATCCATGTTTTCTTGTTTTAAACCTGTGTTTAAAATATTGATAACATAGTTATAATCTTTTGATGCATTTTCAATTAAAGAAGATAATGCTACGTCTAAGCAAGGAATATAATTGTCGTCTGTAGCAAAGAAGATAGGAATCACTTTGTTGTTTTTTGTTTCATTTGTAACTAACATTTTTAAATCTCCCTAAACTCGATTTTATTTACGCATCCACTATATAAAATATTGCGCCTTTTAACAATAGAAAATACTGTTTTGTTCTCTCGATGTAAATTACAAAAAATGGAGTTTTAAATAGAGACTCTACAATTTGTAGAATTTGCTAAAAATCAGTACTTTAGGGCGATTATGTATAAAATCGGTACCTATGTTAAACAAAATTACAAATTTTAATAATGGTTTGAAAATAAATTAAATAGACAAAAATTTAACAAATTATAAATAAAAAAACACCTTATTTAAGGTGTTTTAATTTGGCTCCTCGAGTCGGATTCGAACCAACAACCTATCGGTTAACAGCCGAGTGCTCTACCTTTGAGCTATCGAGGAATATTCAAAGCATTTGTAAAAAACTTACTTAATGCCTTGTTATATTAGCAGAGACAATTTGAAATGTCAACGATTTTTTTAACTTTTTTTATCTTTTTTTATAATTTTTTTTGATTGACTTATTAAGTCAAGTAAATAGTTAAACGCATTATCAAAAGTCTCTTTTTTTGTTAAATCTACTTTAACCAACTTTAGACAAGAAATAGGATCTAGAGAGCAACCACTGCTTAAAAATTTTTTATAATCTTCTAAAGTTATAATATTGTTTTCTAAATTTAAAACAATGTTTATTGCGCTAATTAAGCCCGTAGCATATTTATATACGTAAAAAGCGGTATAAAAATGAGGGATTCTACTCCATTCGTATTTTACACAATCTAAAACTTTAACTTTTTTACCAAAGTATTTTTTTACAAGGTTCAAATAGTTGTTGTTTAAAATTTCATTTGAAATTGGTTGGTTGTTTTCTACTAGCCTATGCGCCATATTTTCAAAACTAGCAAACATTGTTTGTCTAAAAACCGTGGCATGGAATGTAGACAAAAATTCATTTATATAAAACAGTTTTTCTTCTTTTGTTGTTGAATTTTTTATCATATAATTGTTCAATAAAGTTTCGTTTACAGTAGAAGCTATTTCTGCCAAAAATATTGGATAATTTGAGGTATAATATGGTTGAGCCAAATTTGAATAATAAGAGTGCATTGCGTGACCCAATTCATGTGCCAAAGTTGATACATCGTTAAATTTAGAAGAAAAATTTGTAAGAACCATTGCCGGCTTTCCATAACACCCTGTTTTGTATGCACCATTTGCTTTGTTTTTATCTGGATAAACATCAATTTTTCCAGAGTTCTTCATGTTTATTATTTCTTTTATATAATCTTCTCCAAGAAGAGATAATGCATCGCATACAATATCAAATGCTTGCTCATAAGAAAATTTTGTTGTGTTTTTTAAAGGGTTGTAATAAACATCATATGTGTGATAATTTTTTGATTTTAAAATCTGCCTTTTCACTTCCAACAATTTGTGTTCTGCTGATAAATTATTTTCTACACTTTCAATTAACAAATTATAAACTTGCACATCAACTTCTTCATTAAACAAAGCTTTTTCTAGACATGAATTAAATTTTCTTGTTTTAGCAGAAAATATATTTTTATTTATATTTGATAAATAATTTGAAGTTAAAAAATTGTTGTATCTGCCAAAAGCAGAATTTAATTCTATATATGCATTTTTGCGCAATTCTGCATCTTTATCTCTTAAATAAATACTAGCCAAGCTTTGATTCATTTTAAGCTTTTTTCCCCTGCTGTTTTGCACCTCTTTAAAAGTCAAATCTCCATCTTCAAAACTTGAAAAGTTATTTAAAAATCCATCTGTAAAAGAAGAGCTTCTAGACAACAAGGCTTCACACTCTTCACTTAAAACATGGTCTTTTTCTCTTAAAATATCATGTATAGGTTTTTTATAATTTTTAAATTCTGGTTGTTTTGTCAAGTCTAGCAAAAAATCAACATCTAATCTTGATAACTGAGGCATTACATACGATGTTTTAACATAATGCTCTGTTAATTTAACCTGAAGTCTGTTTAGCCTTTGTTGACTTAAAGATAGCGAAACATCCAAATCTTTTAAACAATGCGCATATATATACAAAGGCTCTGCCATTAGATCAAGATCTTCTAAATACTTTAAGCATTCTAAAATTGTTTTAGAATCTTTTAATTTATCATTAAACTTATCTGCTGTTTCAATTTTCTTGCCATATTCTATAAAGCACCTTTCCCACTCCTGGTCATTTTTAAAATATCCAGTTAGATCCCATTTATATTTTGATTCTACTCTTGACATACAACACAAACCCTTTATTTATTATTATTTGCTGTTTATAAATTTTAAAACAAGTTTACTATAATTCCTATTGCACAACTTAAACCGTATAAGGAAAATAGTATTGCTAAATTTTGTTTAACATTTTTATTAAGTTTAAATAAAACTATTAAAGCTATGCCTGAATTAATACACAAACCTGAAATACATGCCCCTAAAGATATACCGCCTAATAAAAACAACTCTGTAACTATTACAGATACAGCACAATTTGGTATTAAGCCAACAAGCGCAACCAAAAATGGCTGAAAAAATCCAGTTGAACTCATAAAGTTTGCGATAGAATTTTCACCAACAAGTTCAATAAGCAATCCAAAAACTATGTTTATTAAAAAAATAAGACCAAATATTTTAAGCGAGTGCAACAACGGATGAATAAATATATCTTTTAGCTTTCCTTTACCTTTTTGTAAATCATGTTTGCAGCAACCATATACGGCGACGTCTTCTATCATTTTACCATGTGTATGATCATGCTCTTCTCCATCACAGTGATTATGATCTAAATCATCATGTGTATGATCATCTTTAACTTCCACCGAATTTTTACCAGTGGTCAAATCTTCTTGTTTATGGTTTGTTTTACTTTTTAAATTTTGTGTTTGCGTTTTATTTTTTAGCGCCTTAAAACAAGAATCTATTAAAACCCCAACTAAAACAGCGTAAATAAATTTAATACCAACTATAAGGGCTAGATATCCATAATTTGCAGGATTTGACAACATTAGAGGTACAGCCTCATCACTTGTTGCTAATAAAATTGCAAATAATGAGCCTATTGTTATTGCCTTTTTACTAAATAAATCCGTGGCTACAACAGAAAAACCGCACTGAGGAATAAGACCAAAACCAGCACTTACAACAGGTGAAAACAAACTATTAATTTTTTTATTTTTTTGATACTTGTTAAGTATTTTATCTTCTAATAATTCTATTAAAAGATAAGATATAAACAAAATAGGCAACGTTATTACCGAATCTTTTATAGCGTGCCAAATTACATGAAAAATTGTGTTAAGCATGCATGTATAATACATTATTTTACAAATTTAGTAAAGTAAAATTATTGGCGAAATTTGCTAAAATTGACACTTTACAAGCAGTCAAAGTTTGGTATAATATAGGTGCAGATGTATAGTTTTTTTAAATATAAATTTATTGAAGAATTGCAAACAAGGCACAAAAATTCTTTTAAAATGTGTACTAAAAATAATATAGAAATTCTGCCTCCTATTTTAAAGCGAATAGGGGTTGTTTATCATTTGGCTTTTTTAGTAGTAGAAATTGACCCAAACGACAATAAAAAAAATATAAAAAGGCCTATCGGCGTTATAACCCTAAATAAAAATGGTAGAGGAAAAGAAAAAATATATGATATGAGCAAATATGAATTTTGCTTTGATCAAATTAATTATAAAAAAGAATATTATTCTTTAGTAGACTCACCTAGCTTTTGGCCTAATAAGAACGAAAAAAATATTGAATTTTTAAAAATGTGTCTTCAAGATTTGTTAAAAATAAGTAATGAGTGCAATTTGTTAAAAAAACCAAACAAAATTGAATACGATAACTATCTATCAAGAATATCAAAATTATTTCCTGCCAACTACTGGATATTTTTTGAGGCTCTTCAAAAAAATAGTTTTCAAGAACTTGATGAGGAAGATTTAAACAATAGAAAAAAAGAAGAAGAATTATACAAAAAGCAACAAAAAGAAAATAAAATTAAAATTGCAGAATTATCACAAAAAAAACAAATGCTTTTTTATAACAGCCTTACCTATGATTTAAGCAAATTCTGCAAAGATGAACTAGTGCCTAACCTACAAGGCAAAGGCAGTTATTGCAAACTTCAATTTTACTACCTATTTGGCAATTTATTAAGAAAAATAAAACCTAATTTGACTGAATACCTAAACTGCTATAATCCAGAATTACCACAATCTGAATTAGATAAAAATTATGCCACATCTTTAGACAAGTTAAAAGTTAAACTTATTAAAAATTACTCTAAGGCAATTGATAATACAATTTGCAAAAATATAGCAGTTGATACCCTTTCTAAAGTTTTAATAATTTATTTAAATGCATTATTACTTGAAGATATGCACAAACAACTTATAAAAGTAT
>JAFQOM010000123.1 GCA_017403205.1 Clostridia bacterium
ACAATGTTTTTGTTTTATTAATTAATATTGCTTCTGTTAGGTTTGGGTTAAATACACTTAAAAACTTAGTATAACCTTGTTGTTTTGCTTTTAGTTTGTCTTCTAAAACTTTAAATTTATATTGGTTTTTAATAAAACTGCCTTTGAGTTCTATAATTTTTTTGTAATTATTGTTTTTATAAAAATTTTTAAAGCCCAAAGGCGAAATGTAGCTGGCAAACAAAATTCTTATTTTGTCATAGTCTTCGTTATGTTGCTTTGTAATAGAGTTGTTTTCCTGAAGTAGTTCTATATTAGTAAGGGTTTTTAATATTTCGAAGTATTTGTATGCAATAGCATAACTTTTAGATTTTTTTTCAATTAAATTTTCAATTTTTGTCTTATGTGTTTTTAAATCATCGTTAATAAAATCACCAATGTTTATAATCTTTTCTTTAATAGCGGGTAAAACCGCTTCTGTTGTATGTGGGGCGGTGCCATCTACAATACTTATGTTTTTTATTCTTATTCCATCCAAACTATCTTCGTCTGAAGAGCAATAAAAAAGCTCTACCTCAAAACCCATGCCTGAAAAATGCTCTGCAATTTTTTTAAGTAAAGAACTTTTGCCAGTGCCAGGCCCACCCTTTAAAATATAGCAAAAAGAATTTTGTTGTTTGTTTATATTGTTAAAATAATTTTTAAATCCATCTCCGGTATTAGCTGAAGCTAAATATTTTTTTTGTGTTTTCATATAGTCATATTATTTTAAGTTTTAAAATTTTGTTAAAATTTGATTTTTTAAACTTAAAGTCACCAACAAAAAAAGGTTTGCATAGATTGAGAGTAGAAGGAAGTGACTATGACTTATTATTTAGATTTTAATGATAGAAGATTGCCATACGTACAAAGTTTATTAAAAGCGGATGGGGTTAAAACAGATGTGTTTTCTATTGAAAATTTATCAAAAATAAAAAAAGAAGACGTTATTGTTTTGTCGCCAGCCTATAAGTGGAATGTGGATGAGGTAAAAAAGCTATGCAGCGATATTACTGTTGTGTGTGGTAATGTTAATGATGAAGTTTTAAACATATTTAATACAAAAAAAATAACATATTTAAACCTTATGAAAGACGAAGATTTTGTTTTTAAAAATGCTATTTTAACAGCAGAAGGCATGCTTTGTGATTTAATTTTGTATACTAAAAAATCTATTTTTGACACTAAAATTTTGCTTTTGGGTGGCGGACGCGTAAGTAAAGCGGTTGGTGTTTTATTTAATAAATTGGGTTTAAATTTTGACATAAGCATGAGAAACAATGAAAAGTTGATAGAATGTCAACTTGTAACTAAAAACCTTGTTAGATGGACAGATTTTAAAAACTTATTAAAAAATTATGATGTTGTTATAAACACAATTCCATCACAAATTTTTAATCAAGATGATGTTAATAAATTTAAAGATAATTGTATTGTTTTTGAATTGGCATCTGTTAAGTGTTTGCAAAATGTTGTTTTTGAGAGGTTTGGTTATGTTTTATGTCCTGCATTGCCTTCTAAATACACCCCTCAAACTGCGGGAGAGTTGGTTTATCAATACTTAGTAAAAAATATAAAAGGAGATAACAAATGAACATTGCTTTTGGTATAACAGGTTCTTTTTGCACACACGCAGAAATTTTAAAACAAATAGAAACTTTGGTAAAAAAGGGTCACAATATTATTCCAATTGTAACACCAATTGTTTTAAAAACAGATACTAGATTTGGCAAGGCTAAAGAATTTATTGAAAGCTTAGAATCTATAACATCTAACAAGGTTGTTTCGTGCATAACGCAAGCAGAACCCTTAGGCCCTAAGAACATTGTAGATATCATGATTATAGCTCCATGCACGGGCAATACTTTGTCTAAATTAGCAAACGCAATAACAGACAATGCTGTTTTGCTTACGGCAAAATCTTTGTTGCGAAACAATAAACCTATTGTTATAGGTGTTTCTACTAATGATGCGTTAGGACAAAATGCAAAAAATTTGGCAACTTTACTAAATTCAAAAAACATTTATTTTGTGCCGATGAGACAAGACGATTTTGGTAACAAACCAAAGTCGATTGTAGCGAAATGGAATATGATTGAAAAAACCTTAAACTTTGCTTTAAATTATCAACAAATACAGCCTGTTTTTGTGAATGCAGATTAACTAAAATAAAAAAACCAAGAATTATTTTCTTGGTTTTTTTGCTTGAATTTTTAAATTTTATTGAGCATCTTCTTCTGCTGTTTGAGATGGAAAATCCCCTTGCCTATATATATTTAATGCTGCTGTTGAATTTGCAATTGCTGCTTGACTAGATGCAAAAAGAGGCATTTCAGATTTAACTGTTAAGTTGCTTAAAACAGATGTAAGCATGTCATTAGGTATAACGTCAACAGCGTCTTTAATTGCTACACCTGATTCGGTCCATTCATAATGAGTTTGTGCATTTGCTTGATTTTGACCAAGTTCAGTAAGCATGCTTGCATAAACTTCTGCTTGTAATGCTAGTTTAGACGCGTCAATAGCATTCTCATACTCTGGTTGAGTTGATTTCATTTCTTCTAATTTAGCTAATACATCTCTACT
>JAFQOM010000002.1 GCA_017403205.1 Clostridia bacterium
ACAATTTAATTTTATCATGAAAAACATTTATATTCAATATATAAAAATATTTTAGGTATTTTTAACAAAAAAATTAATTATTTTAATTATAAAAAACAATCCAAATTGATTTGAATTGTTTTTATTTTAATTTATTTGTTATCAATTATATTTTCATTTTTTTCTAATTCTTCTAAAACAGAGTCATCAAAATCGTTTGAAGCCAACATAACTTTATTTTGCATTTTTATTATCTGGTCTGCTTGTTTTATAACTCTGTCATCGTGAGAAACAACAATTACTATAGCATCTTCTTTTAATTTTTTTATTTGGTTTATAACATTATCAGCATTTTTTGAATCTAAGTCGTTTGTTGGTTCATCAAAAATATATATTTCAGCAGGCTTTAAAAGACCCCTTGCTATGCAAACACGTTTTTTCTCTCCACCAGAAAGCATGTTTTCTAAATTTTGTTGCTTATCTTCGTTGAATTTTCTATTGTATAGTTTTTGCATAGAAAACAATTCAACAATATCTTTTGTGTTTTTATAAATTTGCCCATCTGGATATAAAACATTAAACTTAACATCTCTATTAAAAATATAAGGACTTTGCATTGTTACAGACATTTTGTTTGATATTATATACGCAGTAGGTATTTTTTGATTGTCGTTAATAACAATATCTCCGCTAAGTTTTTCACACAATCCACACAAAACCTTCATTACTGTAGATTTTCCACAACCACTTTCGCCATAGATAACTGTCATTTTACCCTTTTCAAATCGCATGTTTACATCTTTAATTTTAAAGATATCTCCATTTTGAATATTAATGTTTTTCAACTCTATAGAATTAATTTTTTTACAGTCTAAATTTTCAATTGGCAACAAGTCGCTTTGTTCTGGCTTAATTTCATAAAGTCTGTTGATTTTTACACTGCATTGAACCCACCTTGTTGAAAAGTAACCAATTGTTTTTACTGGGTTAAATATTGTGGCTACATAATTAGTTATTACTACAACACTACCTACGATTAATTCTTTTGCTATAATTTTTTTAGCACAGAAAAATATAATGCCAAATGTACAAATAACTTCTATAAATCTAACCAGAGACCAATAAACAATTCTCAAATTTACTTGCTTTTTTTGTTGAGTGTAAAAATCTTCTATTTTTCTTTTGAAAATGCCTTCTTCAAAAAACATAGATTTATATAAATTTATAATAGGTAAATTGGTGATAGAATTTGAAATGGTATTAGAAACTGCAGATTTTGTTTTTTCTGTTTTTGTAGCAATAGTTCTTTCTATTTTAGTTCTAATTATTACGCACACAAAAACAAGAAATAAACTTATTATTATAAATGGAGCAAGTTTTACATCTATTAAACAAATATAAACAAAAGCAATTATACCAGAGAACACACTTGGTAAAATATCAGAAAACAAATCTGTTACAATATTTGTTATGTATTCAGGACCTTCGTTCATGCGATACAAAGCGTCACCATCTGTCATTTTTAAATCCATGTTTTTTCTTGGAACAATCAACCATTTAAAGGTCTCTATCCTAATATTACACACAACTCTTTTAATAAGTTTTTCCATGCTCAAAGAGTACTGAGTGTTTAGCGTTTTCATGATGTAGGTTATAATTGCAGCAACAACAATAACTGTTATATAGTCTACTCCCTCATCTATAACAAACCCAAAAAAAGAAACGGTTTCGCCAGAAAGTTTAGATATAATTAAACTTATCATTTGTGTTGGAATTAAAATTGCGGCGCTTGTTATAAATCCCAATATAATTAACGCAAAAAAATGCCACTTGTTGTTACGCGTCATAACATTCCACATAAGCATAAGAGGATTTTTTGTAATCCTTTTTTCATTTTTATTATTTTTCATGTTATATCCTTTGTATTACACAATTGTTATATCACAAAAATTAAAAAAAGATAACGAAAAAACAACTTAAAACATTTCTGGCCTAGGTTGTTATTGTAGGGCGTAAGACTGTGACAACTTTAATATGAGGCAAAATTGTGGCAAGTTTAGGTTCTAACAGGGTAACGATAATGGGGCGTTAGGGATTCGAACCGAACCCTTACATTCCGCTAAAATAAAGGAGTTTATAGTTCGTAGTCTTGAATAATAGTGCGTTTTGAACCTCAGTTGAACTAATTTATTAAATAATTAACTATTTAAATTTTAATCAGTTTGTATAGTATAAAATATCTGATATAATATACAAATAAGGAGATTAAGTTTGGATAAGAATGACGAGATAAGTTTAAATCGCATTTTTGTTTCTTTTGATGAGATATATCAAAGATATATGAGATTTAATACAAGATTTATTGAAGAGTTGAAGATTTTGATTAAAGAGCCAATATCAAAAGAAATAGTAAGAGAATTTTTGAAAAAGCAAAATATTAAAG
>JAFQOM010000013.1 GCA_017403205.1 Clostridia bacterium
AATTATATGATAAAATATATAAAATTAAATATTTTTGATGTATTTTATGCTAAATATAATTGAACAATTTAAATTATATAAACAACATAAACATCTGTTAAAACAAGCTAAAGACCTTTTTCCTACAACACAAATATATAACAACTTTAAAGACCAAGCAGACAAAGCATTAAGAGAGGGTGATTTATCTCAGGCACAATTTGCTCTTGAAACATTTTCGCTAATGCAACAAGGTCAAACATCCCCTTTATACAGAGACTCTCTTAATCAAAAACTATTAGACCCAATGTTTAGCCAATTTTCAGATTTTGTTGTTAATATAAGCCCAAAATATGAAGATGTTCAATTTACAACAACACCAGAAATGACAAAACAACTCATCGAAGACACTCAAGGTGAAGATACAATTGTAACATCAACACCAATAACCACTTCATCAACACCTTTTAAAGCTTCAAATAAAAAGGTTTTAAATATAGTAAATGGCATAATTCAAAACTCTGAGGTTATGTATACTGCAGATGGCATTGTTACAAACACAAATACTTATACAACAAATAAAATTGAAGAGCTTCGTGAAGTTGCGCATGAACAAGCTGTTAAAGAAATGTCTGGCGCAACAAGTTCTGTGCTAAACAGCTATCAGGCAGATCAAATTGCAGAATTTGATAAATTCGGTCAAGATCAATCCACATCACCCGATGGCACCACAACAGTTAGCGAAACCGCTTTAGAAATTGCAAACGCTATTTTAGATTTAAAACAAAAAATAGATCCAAAATTCTCAGAATTAAATTCTACTACATCTGAGCTTTTAGATTACTCAGAATAAGATTATGTTTAAATATTAAAACAAAAAAGATTTTGCACATCTCAGCAAAGTCTTTTTTGTTTGTTTGATATTTTTTTTATATGTTTGTCAAAAATACTTTGAATTTTTACTTCTTTATTTTGAGGCTTTGACATTATGTAATACCTCAACTCATCCATACAATGGTCATCTCTTTTAATTGGCCTATCTCCATCGCCCCAAAAATAACTCTTAATTTCTCTAATCATATTTACACAATTTTTAAAAATAAAAAGTTTGCTTACACCGTTTGCATCTTTTAAATAACTTTTAACCCTAGCTATACCGCTAAAAACATCTTTGTTTACATTTGTGTTTACATTTATCCCCCTATCATAAAAAAGTTCCGCTACGCTTTTTACACTTGCAAGAGTTCTTTGGTTAGATGCACTATCAATAAGAGCAGCATATCCACCATTAAAATCTTTTGGCCAGTACAATCTTTCACAAACTTCTTTTATTTTTTTTGCATGATAATCAATGTCCTTCCCCTTATCAAAATGCTCTGCAATAACATAAACATTTCCATCAAAATCAACAGCATACCAATGAGCAGAAAGTGGATTGTTTAACCCCGGATCTATAGATATTTTATCATACCACTCAACAGGAACATTAAACGGCTCTATAACATTTACATTTTCATCAAATTCTTTATACACAAGCCCTTCAACCCCTACAAATCTACCATATTTCCTGCTATCAAGTTCCTCCTCACTTAAACTATTTTGAAAAAGTTCAATTTCCTTTTTGCTTAAAAATGGATTATCCTCCCACTGCATTTGCGTAAACCAAACTTCAGTATCATTATGACAATTTAAATATATTTCATCATACACCCAACTCAAACCTTTAAGTGGGGTCATTGTTCCAAAAATCTCACCCTGCTTATCTAAAACACGCATTTTACATTCCAAATAAATATCTCGAGGGGGTTCCTCATCAAACCAAACAAAGTCCAAACTTGTTCCCTGAAATTTTTCCCTACCTTGATCACAACTTTTAAAACCTATTTTAGAAATATTTCCAAACACATTTTTTATTTTAATATAATCAATCACGCCACTTTCCGGAAAATCTTTTTTGCCCGATTGCATAACAACATCTTCAATCCAGTCTGGATTTAAATAACTTAAAATCTTTTTTTGAG
Source organism: Clostridia bacterium (assembly GCA_017403205.1). The sequence goes on from JAFQOM010000013.1 coordinate 2,001, forward strand.
CAACATCTCTACCAACCTGGCTAGACAAACTTACAACCCATCCTTCAACATTACTTTTGTTTTTTTTATATGGATGAATACCTCTTGCCAAATAAACAACCTCAACAGCTCCACACTCTGTTTTACCACTTCTATTACCACCAAAAACCCATCTGTTACGCTTTTCACATTTATGAAAATCTATTTGCTTTTTATTAATTTTATCCCCTTTATTATAAAAAAAAACTTTATCTTTTTGTTTTCTTATTTTCAATTCGTTATAAACTTTATTTAACTTGTTAATAATATCTTTCATTAAAACCTACCACATTGCGACAAAATCAAATGTTATTTTTAAAACATCAAGTGCTAAACTACCTAAAATCAATTTTTTATCAATGATTTATTTTACAAAACCAATATAAGAAGGTTGCTTTTATGAAAAAAATTTTATTTATTCTTTTGTTTTGTTTTACCTTTATTGTTTATTTAAACATAAATTTATCTTATTACTGTTTTGCTAAATCAACGTATACAACCTACACGTACGCACAAGTTTTACAAGACAATATATATCTTTACAAATCACCAACTACAGCAGCTACACTTAACGCTTATTTTGAATTACCAAAAACATATTTTGTTTTAATTATATCCAGCATCGACAATACCTATTATAAAGTTCAATACAAAGATATTGTAGGCTATGTTTTAAAAACAAGCGTTAGCCCAATAAAAGAAACACCTCAAAACCCTTATCCAAGCTCTATTACATTTAGAGTCTATACAAATGACGGTCTAAACATGATAGATAACGCTTTTAATACAAAAAACGCAACTTCAACAGGTAAAGCAAGTTTACTTGAAAATTTAGAATATTATGGCAAAATATCTGGAGAAGAACTTATCCCCAACAGAGGCACAACTTGGTATTACGGCAAAAACAATAACAATCAAAAGGGATATTTATATGCAGGTTATTGTGACGATTTATCAACAATTCTTCCAAATACAGAAATTGTAACAAAAATAGAATATCCATCATTTAATGATGAAAATGGCTATCTATACAATCTTGTAAATCTATCCAATCCTCTAAAAATATTGCTAATATTATTAGTTACATTACCTTGTATATTTTTGGTTTATTTATTGTTTAAACCGTTTGAACTGCAAAAAAACAAGCCTAAACAAACAAAATCAAAGCAACAAAATCAAGCACTAAATAAAATTCAAAAAATTATTGATGACGAAACTTTATAAAAATTCTCTTAATTAAAAACAAAAACTTTAA
>JAFQOM010000124.1 GCA_017403205.1 Clostridia bacterium
AAATATGTGCTTGTTGTTGTGTTGTTTGAAAAAACAGAGTTTTTAATTTGTACACCGTTGCTCGTTGCTAAGTGCAAAGCACCTCCTGTATATAAAGCAGTATTACCATCAATCTCTGCATTATTTATTTCAAGGTATCCACCTTCTTCAATATAAATCGCTCCACCTTTATTATCTGCAGAACAACCAGAAATTTTTCCGCCATTGATTATGCATCTTCCACCGTTTTCAATAAAAATAGCACCGCCATATAAAGCATTACAATCTTTTATCTCGCCACCATTCATAGTAAATGTTGAACCAGACGAAACAAAAATAGCACCGCCATATGATGTTGACGCACTTTTTATTGTTCCACCATCCATAACATGGTTTGCTCCGCTCTCAATAAAAATTGCTCCACCTTTTTCCTCAACTGAAGTACCTTCTGGAATAACTGAACTTGCTGTTATTTTAACATCATCATTAGATTCTTGTTTTGAACCTTTTAACTTTATTCCTGCAAGAATAAAAGATGTGCCTATAACTAAAACACTTATTATGCTTAATGCTATAAAATATAGTTTTTTTCTTTTAACCATATGATTCTCCAATTAGGTTTTTCAATTTAATGATTTATAATATTACATATTATAAACCCTCAAGTTAATTCTACATTTTTTAACAAACAACTGTCAAACAAAAACTTACAGAAAAATATAGTTTTTGCAAAAATTACTTAAAAATATTAAAAATTTTACATGTTAAGTTATTCTTTTTTCACTCATTCAAGTTTATTATAAGCTTAATCCATCAAAATTACTCTGCACAAAAACACTAAAAATAAAAAAGACCACTTAAATTGTGGTCTTTTTAGCTAAGAATCTTCTCCCATCTCAAGGTTATCACTATTTTTGCCTATTTGTTTTGCCTTTAAATAATTTTCAATTGTTTCATCAATATCAAACTCTGAAACTTCTTCAAAATTTTTAAGTTCTGTTTGTGTTATTCCATACTCAAGCATTTCTTTCATATCGGCTTTATAAGCTTCAATATCACCATCTCCGAGTTTGTAGTCTTGAGTATATGCATCTAAAATAAAAGTTACACCTTCTCTTAATGAATGAAATTTAGGAGAGAAATCCATTCCTTTCTTTTCTTTTTGAACATTAGAAACAATATCTTTTTCTTTGTTTTGTTGAACAGTTGTTTCTGTTAAACCATTTTCTTCTTGAACCTTTTTAATTTCAGCTAAAGGAACCTTTTGAACAGAAGCACCAGACTCTAAATCTTGTGAAACAGCAACATTGTTTTTCTCTTCATTAGCCTTCTCTTCTTTAACAACTGGTTCTAAAATACTGTTATTTTTTTCGTTTAATAATTCTTGTTTTTTCTTCTTTATTTCATCAAGAGGAACTCTTTCAACCCCTGTTTCTTCTGTAGAAGTCTCACTAATTTCATTGGCCGAAGTTGTTTGTTCTTGTTTTTTAGAAACTTTAGAATTTGTTTGTTTCTTTTTGTTTCTATTACCTGTTTTTCCTTTAGGAGTTTTAGTTTTTGCTGTG
>JAFQOM010000125.1 GCA_017403205.1 Clostridia bacterium
ATTGCAGATTTTGACAATCAAATTCAAGCAAATCAAATGGCTGGTCAAGTTGTTAATATGGGTGGGGCCGGTGTGGTTTATAATAGGGGGGAATATTTTGTTTTTACATCATCATACCCAACATTAGACTGTGCTCAGGAGGTTAGTCAAAATTTAAAGGATTTGGGATATAAGTCAAAAATAATTACACTAAATATTGATAGTATATCTTTTGAGTATAAAGGCAAAAATTCTGACGCTATTTTAGAATGCTTTCAGATTTTTAAAAAATGCTATTTGGATTTGTATGATTTAAGTGTGGCTTTTGATAAATTACAATGTGATTATACTGAAGTTAATTCAAAAATTCTTTTAAAACAAAAAGTTATTTCTCAAATTGGGTTAAAGCTTTCAAATACTGCTCAAGAACTAAAAATAAAAGACATATGTCAAACTCGACTAACAAATCTTTCAAATCTATTAAATATAGCTATAAAAACTGCAAATTCTAACAATAATTACACGTCAAATTTAAAACAAGTTTTAATTAAGTTGGCTATTTTAAATCAAGAGTTTGTTAAACAAGTAAATTCTGTAAAATAATTAATAAAATCAACAAAATTTGCCCCGTTTTTGTTTGATTTTTAAAGTCTTTTAAGATAATATTTAAATATGAGTAGAATTGCACGAAATATAGTTATAACAGGTGGAACAAGTGGCATTGGTAAAGCTTGTCTTGATTACTTTAAATCAATGGGTGACAATGTTGTTGTTTTGGCACGCAAAAATCCAGAAAACCTTTCAAATTTTTTCAAATGTGATGTTTCAAATTATGAAGAGGTTAAAGAGGTTTTTAATCAAATTTCAAACAAGTATATAGGTATTGATGTTTTAATTAATAATGCTGGTTTTGGTGTTTCTGGTGCTATAGAACTTGTTGGTGATCAAGATATAAAATCATTATTTGATGTTAATGTAAATGGTGTTATAAATTGTTATAAATGTGCATTGCCATTTATAAAAAAGGGCGGTATTGTTATAAATATTAGCAGCGTGTGTGCTTTCTTTCCATTGCCATTTAGGGGTTTGTATTGTGCCTCAAAATCAGCAGTTAACATGTTGAGTTATGGTATGAAAATGGAGTGTCAACCATTTGGGGTTAGGGTTGCATGTGTGTGCCCAGGCGACGTTAAAACAAACTTTACAAAAAGCAGAGTTAAGGTTTTTAACACAAACGAAAGGTATGGCGACAGAATTGAAAATGCAACAAATAAAATAGACGGGAGGGAAGATAAACGTATGCCTGCTGAAAAAGTGGCAAAAGTTATATACAAACAAAGTTTAAAAAACAATCCAAAACCTTATGTTATAGTTGGTGCAAAGTATAAAGTATTAAATTTTGCTATGAGGTTTTTGCCCCTTAGCTTGTTGATTAAGTTTACTTCAAAAATATTTGGTGGACACAAAAAGGCAGATAAAAATACAAAATAAATTAAAAGTGATTAATAAATCACACTTGATAAAATAATTAAACACAAAGGGGGAAGATATGGCAGATAATTTGTTCTTTACCGAGGCTAAAGATTCTATTTTAAGATTTATAGCAAAAGAATATCCAACCATGCCAGAAGATTTGATTACAGCTGTTATTCATAACTTTTATAGATTTTGTAGTTATGAAGAAGAAGGCAAAAAAATCAAACCAAGACTTATTTTTACAAATAATATAGAATTGGTTAATAAAAACGTTCAAAACTGTTTTAAGTTACAATTATTTAGTGACGAAGATGACAAAATGTTTAACGCTCGCTTAAAATCATTATTAACATTTTGTTTAAACGACTGGTGCACTTATATTGAGCATAAAGATGGCCGCTTTAACTATGGTATTATTAAAGTTTTTAATAGCATTAAAGAAATGGGTTTAAGCCAACTTATTTTTGAGTCTAATATTTTAACCTCAAGCACAGATAAACTAAACCTTATTTACTTAGATACACTTTCTTCATACGCTATTGGTTTAAGGGGTTTAAGAGGTAGCAATATTATTGTTAACTTTTCTATAAATGATTCTAATTTCTTAAACAGAGAAAATGTTATTAAGCGTTTTGTTAATGCTAGTTTTTCAAAGCTTAAAACAACAAAAAACAAGCTAACAGAAATCAAAATTTTGTATGAAAATATTTTGAAAAAAGCCATAAATGATATTCATGGTGCTATTTGTGTTGTTATTGATAAGGACTATAAAGATAAAGGTCTTTTTAGTGATGGTATTTGGCTTGAAGAACCTATAGAGTTTTCAAAAACCTTTTTACAAACAAAAAGCTATTCTGAGGCAAAACTTACTAACATTGCGCAATTATTTATTTCTATGTTAAATTATGACGGAATAACTATTGTTGACAATATTGGCAGAATAAGAGCATATAATGTTTTTATTAAACCAGACAAAGTAACAAAAAAGAATATTGTTGGTGGCGCAAGAAAGAGGGCTGCTTATAGCATTATTAATAGCAAAACTAAAAGGATTGTTGGTGTGTATTTTCATTCTCAAGACGGCGAAATTTTTTATGAAGAGGTGGGCAAATGAAAATTATTTGGAACGATGCGCATAAAAAATGTAACGTAAATGACAGCACTTTTGAAGAAATTGTAGAAAACTCTGATACAGACCTTACTCAAGATGATAAAGACTTTATTGTAACTTCATTTAATGCAGGTATGTATAATTATGTTGTAGAATATGTTTTTAACAAAACTACAAAAATATTGCAAGATGCAGTTTTTGCAGTGGGTGAAGATGTTGTTATAAATATAACTCACTGGATAGACAAAACTTTTATAGCAAAATTCTTTGACGTGTTTATTTTAAGACTTGCTACAGATTTTGATTTAATTTCTAAGCAAGAAAAACTTAAAATTTTGCAAACAATAGAATTATTGCAAAGGCGTAGGGATAAAGATTCAAATAATGAAGAAATTGACAAAGAAAGGGCTAAATATTTAATTCTTAACTGTTTTGATGCTGTTTTGGTTAAAGACTATAATCCATTTATAACAAGTATTAAAGATACAGTTGAGGCCCTTCAAACAGTGGAAATTGTGCCTTATAGTGATATTTACAATGATATTATTGAGTCAACAAATAAGCACAAAAATTTGCTTATTAGAATAATGTTTTCTATGTTAAAGGCAAATAACCTAGAAGGCAAAAGGTTAAAAGTTTTAGTTCAAAACGTTAAAAACTTGTTTCCATTTTTGTGGGATAATGCAAGCTTAAATGATAAAAAATTTATTTCTTTTTATTTAAAATCATCACCGGCAGATGCGCCTATTAACAAAGTTTTTAGTGAAATTTCAACTCAAATAAAATTGCAAGATTTTAATACAGATATGGGAGTTGTTTCAACAATTTTAAAAAGTTGTCAAGATATTTTATCCAGCCACTATAGCGTTAATAATCATAAGGGGGAAATTGCTCCTTTAATACAGCTTTCTGAAATCGGGCATTTTCCAAACTTGTTTTTACGTAGTGTTATAACGCCAAGCATTATTACTTACTTAGGCAACAATAATGGTTATTTTAATGAGTCACGTTCTACGGCAGAAAAAATACTATTTGATAATGTTCCTAGTGAAAAGTGGACATTTTATTTCAAAAATTATTTTATTAAAGATGATTTTGTTTTAATAAATCTTATTACCGTAGAGCGTTGTTTAAAAGATTGGTGTAATATCATAAAAAAATGCGGCGTGGATGAGGATGAGCTTATAAACGAAAATGTTATAGAACTTATAAGGGCTTCAAAACGTCAAGAATTTGACAAAATTGTTGAGTATGCAAATAAAATATATTATTCATAACATATATTGTGCATATAATTAATTTGCTATGTGATATAGCGTTATATTTAAAATAAAAAACGTAAAACTGATATTTTTGATATCAGTTTTATGTTGTAAAGATTAAAAGGAAAATAGTTTAAATGATACCAGATAGACTTAGGGTAGAAGTTCAACAAATAAACCAAAAGGTAAGCGAAAATGTATATAAACTGGTTAGTCGCGGTGAAAATGCATACATTGAACAGGTTAAAGATGCAGCAAGTGAAATAAAAGCAAAAAATTGCAGAATTGTTTTAATTACAGGGCCATCTGGTGCTGGCAAAACAACAACCAGTTACAAACTTAAACAAGAATTAGAAAATTTATCAACTAAAGTTTATGTCATAAACATGGATGATTTCTTTAAAGATTTAATTGACGTACCACTAAGAGAAGATGGAGAACCAGACATAGAGGGTATTTGTGCTCTTGATGTAGAGTGTGTAAAAACTTGTTTAAACGATCTTCTTACAAAGCTTAAAACTAAAATTCCTAGTTATGATTTTGAAACAAACAAACGCAAACAAGAGTGGCGCGATGTGAAGCTTAATGGCGATGAAATTGTTATTATGGAAGGTATTCACGCATTAAATCCTCAAATTTACAATGGCTTGGATTTAGATAAAATTTATAAAATATATGTGCATTGCAATACGGATTTTGTTGTAGAGAATACTGTTGTTTTAGAGGCTAGAGAACTTAGACTTTTAAGACGCATTGTAAGAGATGAGCGCACAAGGCACATTTCTTTGGCAGAAACACTTGAAATGTGGACACACGTAAACGAAGGTGAAGAAAAAAATATAAGACCATTTAAAGAAGAGGCAGATTTCTTTTTAAACTCAACACATTTTTATGAGCCTCATCTATATAAAAGCTTGCTTTTAAATAGATTTGAAGATATAGATGATGAACATTCTATGATTAAAAAGCTTTTAGTAAAATTTAAATTATTTTCATTTGTTGACGAACGTTTTGTGCCAGAAAACAGCTTATTAAGAGAATTTATTGGAGAGAAAAAATAAAATGCTTTTTACATATGAAGACAAATTAAAAGAGGTGGAAAACAAACTAAAGGATCACTTGTCTCAATTTGACATTACCAATTCTAAAATTGCCTTAAAATATTCTCATACATTTAGAACTCGACAAGTATCAGACATTATTGCAAAAGAATTAGGTCTAGAAGATAGAGATTTATATCTATCATCAATTATTGCTTTGTTTCATGATTATGGTAGGTTTGATCAAATTATTAATTATAATACATATAATGATTCAATTAGTTTAGATCATGCCGATTATGGTGCAAAACTGTTAATTGAAGACAATCAAATACAAAACTTTGTAGAAGATTTAACAGATAAAGAAAAGCAGCTTATTAAAATAGCAATAGAAGATCATAATAAATATTCTATAAGAAGTGATTTAACGGAAAAACAAGCAATGTTTTGCAAAATAATTAGAGATGCTGACAAAATTGATATTTTTAAAATAGCGTCTACTGGTAATATTGCTATGAATAATAATTTACTTCCATTAAAAGAAGAGGATATGGTCTGTTTTAATAATAGAGTGTTAAACAAGTATGCCAAAAACGAAACATTTTATACTTCAGTATTTAACAAGCTGTGTTATATTTTTGATATCAATTATAAAAAAACATATCAAATTATTTATCAAAACAATTACATAAGAGATTATAAATACTTTATTTTATTGTGGTCAGATTTTAAAATAGACGAGCGTCTTTTAGACTGTTTTGACGAGGCTATAGATTATATAAGAGAAAGGGCAGAGGATTAAAATGCAAATAGAAAAAATAATTTCTGGCAAATTAGATAATAATACATACATTTTAAAAAACGATAAAAAACAATGTTTGATAATAGATGCAGCAGCTAATCTAGAAGATATAATACAAAAAGTTGGTGACTTTGCTGTAGAAGGGGTTTTATTAACGCACGGGCATTATGATCATTTTGTTAATTTAG
>JAFQOM010000126.1 GCA_017403205.1 Clostridia bacterium
ACAGATCATATGTTTGTTATGGATTATAACGAACAAAACGGCTGGCACAACGCCCAAATATTGCCATATGCTAATATAAGTTTGGATCCTGCAAGCATGATTTTGCACTATGGACAAGAAGTTTTTGAGGGCATGAAGGCTTATAGGGGCGAAGATAACAAAATTATGTTATTTAGGCCAGAAAAAAACTTTGAAAGACTTAATATATCTAACGATAGGCTTTGTATACCAAAACTTGATGAAGATTTTTGCTTAAAAGCACTTACCACACTTATAGAAATTGATAAAGATTGGGTTCCACATGATAAAGGAACATCACTATATATTAGGCCTTTTGTAATAGCTACTCAAAGTGGATTAGGCGTTCATCCGGCAAAAGAGTATAAGTTTATAATAATTTGTTGCCCGGTTGGATCTTATTATAAAGAGGGTTTAAATCCAGTAAAAATTTATGTAGAAAGTGAGTATGTTAGGGCAGTTAAAGGTGGTACTGGCTTTATTAAAAGTGGTGGAAATTATGCGGCATCTTTAAAAGGTCAAGAAAAAGCAGAAAAGTTAAATTATTCTCAAGTTTTGTGGTTGGACGGAAAAGAACATAAGTATATAGAAGAAGTTGGGGCTATGAATGTATTTTTTAAAATTAATGGCATTGTAGTTACCCCATCTTTAGAGGGAAGTATTTTGCCGGGTATAACAAGAAGGTCTGTTATAGAAGTTTTAAAAGATTGGGGCGTTAAAGTAGAAGAGAGAAAAATTAGTATAGACGAATTGGTAACAGCTTATGAAAACGGCATGTTGGAAGAAGCTTTTGGATCTGGCACCGCAGCGGTTATTAGCCCTATTGGAGAATTTAATTATCAGGGCAAAATTATGATAGTAAACAACAATAAAATTGGCAATTTGTCTCAAAAATTGTATGATTATATTACAGATATTCAATGGGGTAGAATAGAAGATAAATATGGTTGGGTTAAACATCTTAATTTTTAATTTTAAAAAAATAGCAGAAAATTTTCTGCTATTTTTTTGTTTATACAATTTATTAATTTTTTGTTAAAAATTTTTATTGATTTAGTATAAAATTTGTTATATTTTCTATGCCATTTTTTTCAAAAAATTTTTGGCAAGCTTTAGACATTTCTTTAAGTTTTTTAGGGTTGTTTTTTAAGTCTAAAACAAGTTTGCCAGCGTCGGTTATTTTGTTCATACCAACTGCCATGTTTTTTGAAATAAAAAGCTGCTTATTAACTTGCTCGTTGATAATTGCCTTTTCTCTTAAAATTAATGGGCGTTCTAAGCATACAGCTTCTGACAAAAAGTTTCCACCTGGTTTGCTGACCAATAAGTCACAAGAAGACATACACTCTTCAATGTTGTTAACAAAGCCCAAATTTAATATATTGGTGATTTTTGACTTTTCAATATATTTGTCTATGCGAGCTTTTGTTTTTTCGTTTCTTCCATTTATGCAAATGACCTGACAGTCGGGATTGTATTTAAGTATATTTTTTATTAGTTTTAGCGTGTTTCCAACGCCATTGCCACCATTTGTTAGCATTACTGTAAACTTGTCATCAATGCCCAAATTTTTGCGACACTGCTTTTTGTTGTAAGTTTTGCTAAACTTTTGAGCGATAGGGTAGCCAAACGCAAAAATGTTTTTTTTGTCAAATCCACGGTCGGTCATGTCTTTTATTAAATCTTTGTGGGGCACAATAACCTGATCTAAACCAATTGCACATTGCCAGTATGGGCACATAGAATAGTCTGTTACAAAACCTATGGTTTTTGGTGGGGTTGTATCTTTATACATTTCTTGCCACTTGTTACTGCGTTTTATGTTAGACAAAGCAACACCTGCATAAGTGTGAACAGTTAATACTACATCTGGCTTATAATCTAGCAAAGTTTTTATCAAATTTTCTTGTGCTTTTTTTAGTGTTTTGTGTATAGAACAAGTATCTCTTTTTTCAAAGTTAGTATTAGTTAATTTTTTCCAAAAAAAGTTGTAACTTTTTGGTATATATTTGCACGCCCAAAGAAAAATTTTATTTTCTCTTTGCACTCTTTTTTTATCATATTCAAAAAGTTGAACAATTTTTGCTTGCCCGCCTTTTAATTCTATTTGTTTTGAAAGTGATCTTGCTATGGCGTCGTGGCCCTCTCCACAAGTCATAGAAACTATTAAAACTTTTTTCATAAAAACCTCTTTTAATTTGCCCATGCAGCTGGAGTGGTTCTGTTTGCTTTAAACCAAGCTGTATCTTTTAATAAAGTGTAATTGTTTGTGCAAGTTAGTCTGGCACCATCTTTGTTAAAAATAAATATAATGTCGCCGTTCATAGATTGAAATTTGCCAGTGTCATAGTCTATACATAAAGAAGTTACATAAGCATTTTTTGTGTAATTAGCAATTCTATTTATTGCTGCTTGTGATGGAAATGTATTTTCATTATCTTTTGTATATTCTGTTGCACCCGCAACACAGGTAAAAACAACATTTTCAGGTTTTATTTTGTTAAGCAACACATCGTGGCTGCCTGTATAACTGCCGTGGTGAGCAGCTTTAAATAAAGAACATTGTGGCAAATTTGGGTTAAGTTCTACTAATTTTTCTTCACCTTCATCTTCTAGATCGCCTGTAAGCAAAATGTTGTTAGCACCGTTTGATAATAAAACACAAACAGAATAGTTGTTTTCGTTAGAAGTTTTATTGTAGTAATAATGGTTGTTTAGTATTGTAAGTGTTATTCCGCTGCCAAGATCAAATTCTTTTTGAAAGTCTGGCTCGTTATAATTACTAACAGCAATATGGTTTGCACCTGATGAAATTTCGTTATTACGTTCTGCTATGTATTTACTATATGTATCTGTTTTTTCTGCGCCATTTCTTTCATATTTTGTAGCAGTTCCAAAATCTATAATATTTTCACAAATATATTCTGCAAAAATCCCATTTCTTGTTGATGTAGAACTAAATGCGGCTATGTGGTCTTGGTGAGCATGGGTAGCTATTACATATTCAAGTGTATTATCTGTGCAGTAGTTATCAATATAATTTTTTATTGTTGTTATACTACCTTGTCTAGATCCAGCATCGATTAAAATGTCGGTTTCATTTGCTTTTACGTAAATACAGTCCCCGGCATATTTATTGCCAAGTTCTAAAAAGTGAACACTTAAATCACCAGATGCAACTCTAAAAAGCTTGTCGGATTGTGGTGAGTTTGCTACTGCATAAGCGCTAAAGCCAGCCACAAAACCGACAATTAATGCTATGATGCAAAACACACAAGATAAAAATTTTGATTTGGACATGTAAATTTTCTCCTATTTAAGTTAACTTAATTTTAATGGTTTGTTTTTAAAATTTATTCTACAGGGTAGGCGTCTGCTTCTGGTGGTTCTTCAGGGTTAACTTCAGTAATTGTAACCGTTCTAATTAATTGAACGTCCTTAAATCTTATAGAATTTGATTTGTAAACAATTTGATATGTACCAGGCAAAGACGTGTCTATATCTTCTAAACCATTTAGCTTTTGACTGTCTTTATAAACTTCAATGGTTAGTTTTTGTGAGGCATCTTGACCAAAAGCAATCATTTTTGCTCCGTCATCTGTATAAGTTGTGTTAACTTCTATAACAATACTTTTTTTGCCATATATTTCAAAACAATCATTTTTACATATAAAGCTTGCTCCAAAATAAGCAATAACTGCGCCAATTAAAAAAAATAAGGCAATTGCAATTTTTGATTTTTTAGGCAATTTTTTAATAGCTTTTTCGGCAGCTTTTTTAGAGTTGTCTTTTTTTAAATTGGCATAATAATAACGTCTACTTTTATCTGACATAATTTAATTCCTTTTAAGCTTTATAATTTTATCATATTTTGTATTTATCAAACAAACAAAATGCTAAAAAAGTTTGTATTAATAGCTTTTAAATATAGTGATGATTTGTTTTGATTTTGTATGTCTTTTTGATAAAATTTTATTAAGATAAAAATTAAATTGTTAAAAAGTTAAACATGTTTAACATATGGAGTTTAAGATGAATATAATTTTGGCAAGTACAAGCCCAAGAAGGCACGACCTTTTAAAAACCATAACAACAAACTTTGAAATTGCATCTCCTCATTTTGATGAAGAAAGCATAAAACAAAATAATGCAAAAAAATTGGTAGAACAACTTAGTTTCGGCAAGGCTAAAGCTGTGTTTGAAAAGTCTAAAGGGGACTGGTGTGTAATTGGCGCGGATACAGTTGTGTGTTTAAAAAGTGGAGAGATTTTGGGCAAACCAAAAAACAAGCATGACGCCAAACAGATGTTAAAAAAAATAAGTGATACTACACATTATGTTTTAACAGGCGTGTGTGTTTTGTATAGAAAGGAAGACAGTGAACATAAAATCAGTTTTGTTAAAAAAACAAAGGTAGTATTTAAAAAATTAAATGATGCTGAAATAGATGATTATATTGCGTCAAAAGAACCTATGGACAAAGCAGGCGCTTATGCAATACAAGGATTGGCAGGTAAGTTTGTTAAAAAAGTGAACGGGTCTTTTAGCAACATTATTGGGTTGCCAACCGAGCAATTATATGAAATATTATTGCAAGAACAAATAATTTAACCAACATTGCTTTCAATATTTTTAAATTAACGTTAAAAAGATGTTGAAAATACAAATAAGGATGAGTTTTTTTATTTATATACATTTTTTGTAGTTATATATTTTGAAATTTAAATAATGTTTGTTAAAATAAACATAATAATTTGTGGAGAAAGCTTATGAAGAAAAAATTAACAATATTTTTTGTATGTATGTTTGCTTTTTTAGGTGCATTTGTAGGTATTAATTTTAATGCAAAAAGTGCTTATGCTGCAACAGACTATGAAATAACAAATACAACCCGCACTAACTATGATATGGATGAAAATTTGTTTAAAATTCTTCAAGCTTTGGTAAAGCAGCTTAACTATAATCAAACAAAGCCAGGTTTTAGCACGGATTTGCTTACATATGGATATAAAGAATATACCCACAACGAAAATTGGGATGTTAATGCCGAGCCATATAAAAGTTATATAGCAAACAGAAATGTTATATACAATGATTTAGCAAATAATACAATAGATTTAACCGTAGGCAAAAACGCAAAATATGATTGTTTAAAAAATGCAAATTTAAAGCCTCTTACAACTTTGACAGGCTTAAATTGCATGGCAATGGAAAATATTAAAACATTAACAATTAAAGATGCTGATTTAGAGCAAGTATCTTCAACTGATTTTGAATCTTTATCAGAAGTAACAACAATCAACATGCCAAATTGTGGTTTAACAAAGTTTGAATTAAACCCAGAAGTTAAAAAGTTAAATAAATTAGATTTATCTAACAACAATTTAACGCAAATAAACTTGTCAACAATGGCTGATTCTTTTGGAACAAAGCCAAGCGTTAATTTAACAAACAATAAAATAGCGTCTTTACAAGATATTAATTTGGGACAAGGGCTATTTAGTAAATTAATTTTAAATTTTAACCTAATAAGTAAATTTTCTGCTGATGATTATGCAAACCTTTCTGCAAAAGTTGTTGATAGCAAAGAGCTTTTTGTAGGCATACAAACACAAAACAGTTTTGATAGTTTGGTTGCTGGTGACAAAATTTTGGTTACAAATTACTTAAATAATTATGTTAATGAGTTAAATGTTGTTGCAAGTTATTTTGCAGGCTCAACAAACGATATAAAAAGTAAATTTTATGTAGACGGTCAAAGCAATGTTATTTGTGAAACTGTTGGACAACAAGAACAAGAAATTTTATATGCCCCAGCTGGTAAAATATTTTTTGAATTTTTTGAAGGCGATTATTCAATAAATTTGGTTGAACATCCAGAATTTGAAAATAGATTTGTTAAGGTTGCGCTTAAGGCACCAACTTATTCTTTAAAAGTTAACGATAAATTGGTAACAAGCACTTATCATGAAAGCGATATTAATGTTATTTTTGATATTAACCAAGATACAAATATTCCAAACTTGCAAGATATTTTTGGTCAAAAAGGCGTAAAAATTTATTGTGGAACAGCTTCTAATATGGCTGAAGATTCTGATTCTCAATTAACAGTTTCTCGCAATGGAACATTTGAATTGGCTGCAAAGGCAGAATTTGACGATGTTTACAGTGCAATAACAACGGTTAATGTAACTCGTCAAAACACATCTGGTATTGTTTTGGGCGTTATAATTATTTTGTTTATATTTATTATAGGTGTTGCTGTATATTGCATTACAAATTGGGTTAAAAACGGTGCAGTTGTTGCTCCTTTAAACGAAAAAGAAATATACGGTCTTAAAAAGAAAGAAGAAAGAAAATACGGCAGAGAAAGAGAAAATAATAAAAAACCTCTTGACGCATCTTTAAGAAAGGCTTGGAGAGAAAAACAAAACGGGGCAGATCTATCAGGTCAAACTGTAGATACAAGTTACTACAACTATAACAACACTCCAGACAGCACACCAGAGGTTTATGATGAAGAATACAGAAGGTTTGCAGGCTCTGATTTTGATGATGGCTATTTAAATGAAAATTTAAATGAAACAGATAATATTGAAGTTTTAGATCAAAATGTAGACGAAGAATAAAAAAGATATAAAGCCTTAAAAAACAAGGCTTTATATTTGTTTAAAGATTGGCAAAGACTTAAAAAGGATATAATATGAAAGCAAAAAAAGATAAAACTACAAAACAAGTTGTTGTAATATCTGGCGCATCAAGTGGAATAGGTTTAAAAACAGCAACATTGTTTTTAGAAAACGGATATATTGTTTATAATTTATCAAGAAGGGTGGCAGAAAATAAAAAAATAAAATCTATTACTTGTGACATAACAAACGAGCAGCAAGTACAAGATGCTGTAGATAAAATTTATCAAGAACAAAAAAGAATAGATATATTAATTAATAATGCTGGTTTTGGAATATCTGGTAGTAGTGAAAATCAAGACATTAAAGAGATTAAAAGTCTTTTTGATGTTAATTTTACGGGAGCGGTTTGTTTAACTAATAAAATTTTGCCTATTATGAGAAACCAAAAACACGGAAAAATTATTAATACCGGTTCTGTGGCGGGGGTTTTTCCAATACCATTTCAATCGTTTTATTCTGCAACAAAGTCAGCAATAGATATTTGGTCTAAAGCTTTGTCAATAGAGGTTAAACCATTTGGCGTGCAAGTTTGCACTGTTTTGGTAGGTGATACAAAAACAGACTTTACGGGTAAAAGACAAAAGAACAATGAAATTGGCACCGCTTATGAAAAAGTTGTGGAAAAATCAATTTCTAAAATGGAAAAAGACGAACAAAATGGTAAAGATCCTATCACCGTTGCAAAAACTATGTTAAAACTAGCAAATAAATACAAAATACCGCCTACAAAAACTGTTGGATTTGTGTATCAATTATTGTTGTTTTTAAACAAAATTTTGCCAACAAAATTTATGTTGTGGGTTGTATCAAAATTATATAGTTAATCAAAAAAAGACAATAAAACTAAATTTTATTGTCTTTTTTGTTTTCTAATTTTTTATAAATGTTTATGCTGATAGTTTAATAGTTGCACGCTTTTTTAAAGAATTGTGTATATTGTTCATTTTATTAGTTGTTTAAATTTAAATATTCTTCGTAAGTAACGTATCTATCAAAGTCTTTTTTGTTGTTAATTTTAATAATTCTATTTGCAACAGTTTCTGTTAATTCTTGGTCGCTTGAGGCAAACAATAAAACACCTTTAAAATTTTGCATGCCCTTGTTAAGAGCTGTTATACTTTCTAGGTCTAAATGGTTTGTTGGTTCGTCTAATATAACAACATTACCTTGTTCTAGCATAATTTTTGAAAGCATACATCTTACTTTTTCGCCACCACTTAAAACATTTGATGGTTTAAGTGCTTCTTCGCCACTAAACAACATTCTTCCAAGCCAGCTTCTAACAAAAGTTTGGTCTTTTTCTTTACTAAATTGAGCAAGCCATTCTGTTAAGTTTAAGTCGCTTTTAAACAAGTCGTTATATTCTTTTGGTAAGTAAGAGTGGGTTATTGTTTTACCCCATTTAATTGTGCCTGTATAGTCTGTATCTTTGCCAGATAAAATGTTAAATAAAACAGAAATTGTGTTAGAGTTATCACTAAAAAATGCTATTTTATCGTCTTTATTTACTACAAAACTAACGTTTTCAAAACAACCCTTTTTTGTTAGGTTTTCTACCATTAAAACATCATTGCCAATGTTTCTTTCAAAACTAAAAGCAATGTATGGATATTTTCTTGAAGAAGGTTTGATATCTTCAATTGTCAATTTTTCAAGTTCTTTTTTTCTGCTTGTAGCTTGTTTTGACTTGCTTGCATTAGCAGAGAATCTAGCAATAAAGTCTTGAAGTTCTTTTGCCCTTGCCTCTGCCTTTTTATTAGCTTCTTTTTGTTGCCTTAAAATAAGTTGGCTAGTTTCATACCAAAAGTCATAGTTTCCAACAAAAATAGAAATTTTGCCATAGTCAACGTCGCAGATGTGTGTGCAAACTTTGTTTAAAAAGTGTCTGTTGTGGGATACTGTAATAACAGTTTTTTCGTAGTTTAATAAAAAGTTTTCAAGCCAAGTAATTGTTTTTACGTCTAGGTTGTTTGTAGGTTCGTCCAAAAGCAAAATATCTGGCGAGCCAAATAGTGCTTGAGCAAGCAAAACCTTAACTTTAATTTTGCTATCAATATCTTTCATTTGCTTGTCAAACAAACTGCTGTCAACGCCAATTTCTGTTAACAAACTTTGTGCGTTACCTTCTGCCTCCCAGCCGTCAAGGTCAGCAAATTCTTGTTCAAGTTCACTAGCCAATATTCCGTCTGCTTCTGTAAAATCTTCTTTCATATAAAGTGCGTCTTTTTGGTCCCAAACCTCTACAAGCCTTTTATGACCCAACAAAACAGTTCTTAAAACTGTTTCATTGTCAAAAGCGTTTTGGTTTTGTTGCAAAACAGAAAGTCTTTCGTTTTTACCAATAACAATTTCGCCTTTAGTTGTTTCTAACTCGCCAGACAATAGTTTTAAAAAAGTAGACTTGCCAGCACCATTTGCGCCAATAACGCCATAGCAGTTTCCGTTTGTAAATTTTAAATTTACATCGCTAAACAGTTTGCGTGAACCAAAATTAAGTGAAACATTTATTACTTGAAGCATTTATAAAATTCCTTTTATTTAATATAACTTAAATGTTATAACAATTTTACGCATAAGTCAACCTAAGCAATCCTTTATATATAAATTAAAAAGGGATGACTATTCATCATCCACTTAAAATATTAATTAAATTGTTTTAAAACAGCACTTACTTTTGACATATCAACCTTACCAGCGTAATTTGCTTTAAAGTGCTTCATAATATTTGGAATTGTTTTGTCGTCTTGAGCAGCAATAATATCATAAATTTCTTGTTCGCTAAGCATTTTTGGCAAGTAAACAGAAATTATTTCTTTTTGTTTTGCAATTTCTTCTGCTTGTTCGGTTTTTCCAGCAGTAATGTAACTTTCTGCCTCGTCAGTTAATTCTTTTATTGTTTTTTGCAAAATTTGAGTCATGTCTGCGTCAGTCAACTCTTCGCCTTTTTCACGTTTTTTTACCGTTTCAAGCATAGCTTTTGTCATAACTACAGAGTAGATTGCACGTGCTGTTTGATTCTTTTCTTTAAGAGCTGTCATGTTTGCTTTTTTTATTTCGTCTAAAATCATTTTAGTACCACCTTTGTTTTTAATACAAATATTTTGATTTATCTTTTTAAAAAAGTCAATCTTTTGGAGGTATAACAATTCAATTAATTAAATAAATGTTGTTTATGTTTGACCTAAAATAAATTTTTGTGTAAAATTTTTGTTGTAAAACAAAAATCTTTTTTACACATAATAGTTAGTGAATAAAAATTAACACCAATGTAAAAAGAGGTTTTAAGTTTTAAGCATGAATATACCCATTTGGGAGGAATTTTAAGTGAAAAAAATAGCAAAGATAACACTATTTTTAATGTTTTTGTTTATATTTCCAGCAATTAGTTTTGCTTGCGGAGAAGTTGTTTTTGATGATGTACCATATGTTTCATCTTTAGAGACTTCACAAAAAATAGTAGAACGTGTGGACACAAGCCGTGATTATATGCTAAGAAATATAACACTTAAAATGAAGCTAAAAACAATAAATACATATAAATATTTAGGGCAATATGGGAAAGATGGACAAACGGTTAGAGATGAAATTGTTACAACACTTGGCAAGCTAACTGATAATCCATCTGTTGCGATAATTGAAAAAACTAGATATGTTGATGATAAAAAGATAAGCTATGAAAAGTATACATATTCACATGCAATGCTTGATGCTGTAAAAACGCGCTCTTATTTATATAGTTATGTTGAGCAATATAACGAAGATGGCGAAATTGAAACCCATGATTATAATCGTACAAATTACAACCACTCTACAACAGACTTAATAAGTATTTATAACGAAGCAGTACCTGTTATTAAGGCTAATTATGTTGATAGTGTGTCAGAAAAAGAGTTTGAAGGCATAAAATATTACAAGCTAACTTCGGATATTGATGGTCTTGAAAGTATAAAAAACATTTTTGCTGTTGATAGCAATTTGTGTAATAATAATAATTATCAATTATTTGCAAAGCAAAATTTAAATGACTATGTTAAGCCTTTTAGTTGCGAAGTTGGTTTAAAAAATTATTCTGGATCAGAATACGAATATATAACATATTCAACGCTTAATTATAAAATTGAAGATAGGGATAGAAATGTTTACTTAATAGCATCTTCTAAAACAGAGTTGATTGAGTATGGTGAATCTGTTTTGTCTAGCACGCCAGAAAACAAAGATGAATATACTGTTTATGGTTTTATTAAGACAATGAAAGATAAAAATTATGTAATATATGAAACCGCAAACCCTACAAACAGAACAGAGTATATGCAATATACCGTTGCAGATGTTGAAGATGGATATAGTATTGTTGAAAAAAGATTTGTGCCTGGATCTCCAACTGAAGTGAAAAATTATTTTTATAGCAATAGTGAAGCAAAATGGTATGAATTAAATGTGTCCAATAAAATAAAAACAGAGAAATCATCTGGTTTAGCATTAGATTACATAAATTTTGATTTTGATCAAGAGGGCGAAATTACAAACGACGAGGGGGTTTATAGTTTTAAAGACAAAACAAACCCTGCAAATGAAATAACAATATCTTTAGCGGATGGAGAAATTTTTTCAGCAACAACAAATAGCAATACTATTTATGTTGTTGAATACGGCACAGACATTGAAAAACTTGGTTTGGTTACCAGTTTAGAAGGTTTTAGTGCTTCTTAAACTTTATAAAAGGTAAAACATGGATTTAGTAATAATGGCTGCCGGAATGGGCAGTAGATTTGGCGGGTTAAAACAAATAGAACCTATTGACGATAATGGAAATTTTATAATAGATTACACAATTTATGATGCAATTAGGGCAGGTTTTGATAAGGTTGTTTTTATTATAAAAAAAGAGAATTTAAATATATTTAGACAAACTATAGGCAAACGTATAGAAAAACAAATAAAAGTTGAATATGTGTTTCAGGATTCAAACGTGTTTTTACCAGATTTTGTTGACATAAAAGGCCGCACAAAACCATGGGGAACTGGACACGCAATATTATGTGCCAAAAACAGTGTAGAAGATAAGTTTGCAGTAGTAAATGCTGACGATTTTTATGGATATTTATCCATTGCAAAAATTGCAGAATTTTTAAAAAATTTAAAAGATAATAAAAATTTTGCAATGGTTGGTTATAAAGCAATAAACACAATAACCGAAAACGGTGAAGTTAAACGTGGTGTGTGTATAATTGAAGGCGACAATCTAAAATGTTTAAAAGAAAGCGCTATAGAACTTAAAGATAAAAAACTTTTTGCAAAAGAGTTGGGAACAGAAGATAAAAAACAAATAGAAAACGACACTATTGTGTCAATGAACTTGTTTGGTTTTAGCAAAAATTTGTTTGAGTATTTAGAAAAAGGTTTTTATAATTTTTTAAAAGATAATCAAAAAGATATGTCGACGTGTGAATATTTTATTCCTACAGCGCTAACAAATTATATTAACGATTGTTGCGGAAATTTAAAAGTTTTAAAAACTGATGATAAGTGGTTTGGCCTTACATATAAGCAAGATTTTGATGTTGTTAAAAATGGCATAAAAAAACTTGTTGATTTAGGAATATACCCTAAAAATTTGTGGGATAAACTTTAAAAGGATTTTAGTAATATGGAAGAAAAAACTTTGTTAATATTGGCTGCTGGCATGGGCAGCAGATTTGGTGGATTAAAGCAAATTGAACCCATTGACGATAACGGAAATTTTATAATAGATTATTCTATTTATGATGCAATTAGGGCAGGGTTTAACAAAGTTGTTTTTGTTATTAGAAAACAAAATTTTGACATTTTTAAAGAAACTGTAGGTAAGCGCATAGAAAAACACATAAATGTTGAATATGTGTTTCAAGAAATGGACAGTTTTGTTTGTAAAACCGTAGATGGCAGGTCAAAACCATGGGGAACTGGACATGCTGTTTTGTGCGCAAAAGAAAAAATTAATGGCAATTTTATTATTATAAATGCTGATGATTTTTATGGGTTAGATGCTTATAAAACTGCTATAAACTTTATGCAACAAAATCAAGATCCAAAAACATATGCTATTGTTGCATATAAAGTAGGCAACACATTAACAGAAAACGGCTCGGTAAAACGCGGTATTTGCCAAGTTAAGGATGGTTTGTTAACGCAAATGGTAGAAAGTGTTGTGCAAAAAAACAACCAAGACAAAATACTTGCAACGCCACTTGCTGGTGGTGAAGAGATTGAGCTAAAATTTGATCACCCTGTATCAATGAATTTAATGTGCCTACACTCTGATTTTTTTGATTATTTACAACGAGATTTTAATAAATTTCAGCTAAATATGAAAGATGAAAAAACTCAAGAGTGTTTAATTCAAGATGTAATGTTTAATCAAACTCAAGAAGAAGGTGCCATAATAAAAGTTGTTGAAACAGAGGCTGTATGGCACGGTGTAACATATAAAGAGGACAAGCCTCAACTTGTAAAACAAATAAAATCATTAATAGAATCTAATTTATATCCACAAAATTTGTGGTCTAAATAAAATCAAAGTAGTTTAATTAATTTTTGTATTAGGAAAAGATAATTTTGACAGAATTTGTAGAAGGTATATTTTCAAATATTTTTGGCAGTAATGTTGTTTTGGCAACAATTTTAATTGCTATGGTGCCTGTTATAGAATTAAAGGGTGCCATACCTTTTTCTATGGCTGTAGATATTTGGGGTATAAACGCCCTATCGTTTTTTCCAGCATTAATTTATGGTATTTTGGGTTCAAGTTTAATTGTGCCAATTTTAGCTCTTATTTATAAACCTGTTATAAATTGGCTAAAAAAAACAAAACTATTTAGACGCATAGCAGAAAAAATAGAAAACAGAATAAACGCAAAAAAAATAAATATTGACAGCAAAATAGAAAAACAACAAGAATCCTTAAATCAAGAGGGGTTAGAATTAGAAAATTATAAAAGTAAAAAAGAAAGAAAGAAATTTTTAATAAAATTTTTTAGTGTGTTTGTATTTGTTGCTATTCCTTTGCCTCTTACAGGGGTGTGGACGGGCACGTGTTTGGCTGTTGTTTTAGGTTTAAATTTTTGGCAAACATGTTTGTGTGTAATTCCAGCAAATATAGTTGCGGGGCTTATTATTGCTTTAGTGTCATTGTTATTTGGTGAATCTACATGGATTTTTGTTTTAATTTTGCTTGCAATAATATTGTTGATTGCGCTAGCTTATGTTATTAAAAAAATTTTTAAAAAAATATACATACATAAAAATCAAAACAAGTAATATTTTTTGAGTTTTACCCAACTTAAAAAGCAATATATTTACTTGTTTTTATTTTTCAAATATGGTATATTTTTTCTTAGTTAAACTAAATTTTATTAAAAGGAGTAGGCAAAAAACAAAGTATGTATAAGTTTTTAAAAAGATTTTTTGATATAGTAGTGTCTTTTACGGCAATTGTTTGTTTTTCTTGGTTACTTCTTTTGTTGACATTATTCGTTGCAATATTTTTGGGCAGGCCAGTTGTATTTAAACAACCACGTCCTGGCAAAAATGGTAAAATTTTTATGCTTTACAAGTTTAGAAGTATGACAAATAAAAAAGACGAAAACGGCAATCTTTTACCAGATGCACAAAGAATAACTAAATTTGGAAAGTTTTTGAGGGTTTCTAGCCTAGATGAACTTCCACAATTATTTAACATTTTAAAGGGTGATATGAGTTTGATTGGCCCAAGACCTAGAATGATTGAAGAATGTGTGTTTTTAAATAAAGATCAACTTACAAGATTTGAGGTTAGACCTGGCATAACCGGACTTGCCCAAATAAATGGTAGAAACAACATAACTTTTGACACAGTTGTAGAGTTTGATAAAGAATATGTTAAAAATCTTAGTTTTGGTCAGGATGTAAAAATATTTTTTAAAACATTTGGATATGTTTTAAGTAAAAAAGATGTAAATAAAACAGGGACTGTTTCCAACGAATTTTACGGGGATTATTTATTAAGAACTAAACAAATTTCTCAAGAAGTTTATGATGAAAAACTTGTAATTGCAAAAAGCATGGTTAAAGCTGTATTAGATAAAAAACAATTCAAGAGCATCAAAAAAGCACATAAAGAAATAAATGTATTAACAAGTCAAGAAGATTTTGATTTGGAACGCAAGATTGTAGATTAAAAAAGTAGTTAATTTAACTGCTTTTTTTGTTTTATTTTATTTTTTAGAATAATATAAATGTGATATAAATATAACGGATTAAAAATTTAATTTTATTAATTTTTAAGGTTTTTTTATGAGTTTTTTAGAAGTTTTTATTTTAGCAATAGGTCTTAGTATGGATGC
>JAFQOM010000127.1 GCA_017403205.1 Clostridia bacterium
CCCAACATACAGTACACTAACGGGAGTAAAAATAGAAGTTAAGCCACCACTATCAGTGACAAAAGCTCAATATGAAGCATTAAGAACACAAAATATAAACGATGACTTTATTGTAAAAACATTTGCATAAACATTAAAAAAGCCTCAAAACAATTTGAGGCTTTTTTATTTAGTCTAGTTATAATTATTTGCCGATGGCCACTCTGCCGAAGAAAAATGCGAACCGTTGAGCATTTTTCGAGAGGGCAAGGCTAGACCTTGCTCCGGACAAAAGGCAATAAAAAAGACCCAAAATAAGGGTCTAATTATAAGTATTTGCCGATGGCCACTCTGCCTGTAAAGACACACATGAAATGATTATTTGTAACAGATAAAATGATTATTTTAAGGAAAAAATATTTAAAAAATTTCATTAATGTTGCTATTAATTTTAAAATTAAAAAAGCCCCGAAGGGCTTTTAATTTATTTTTTCTTTATAACAAACTGAACATCGTACCCTTTTTGAGTGTCCCAATTGTTCTTTATGATTTCAATTTTGTAATTACCTGCAACATCAATATTAGAATTAGCGCCACTCTTTATGCCTTTTACATTCTCAGCATTTAAATCATAGTTCAATGCTTGTTTGCAACATACGGACTGTTGAGCTTGTTGATTTGTAACCTTAATGAACGTGCGCTCTTTAACCCTTTAGCCTCTGCAATTTCCTTTATATTTATATAATTACTTTCCATGTGCAACACATTAGCTCTGAAGTTGTTAAATTGGAACATCACTTCCGAGCATTGTGTCGAAAATTTAAAATTTCAAAAACCTCAAATAGGACTTTTGTATAATCTTTAAATAGCTTGTTTATTACTTTTTATTGTTTTTGTGAATGCCATGAATAATTAAGCCCCCTTCTTTGAATTAAAACACAAAAAGGAGGCTTGAATTTATGTATGATATTTGAGATTTAATTATTGACCGTAAGCATTTACAGTAACTTTTTTAAATCCTAAAATATTTTTTGTTTCATAATCATAGTAGCTTACAGTTCTAATATTACCAGCTTTAGCTGCATCTTTGATACCGCAACTACCAACACCAACTATTCCAAAATAGCTTGTGCAAGTAGCACTTCCTTTTTTAGAAGCTGCAACGTTACTTAAACCTTCGCCTGCTTCTGTAGAATTTTTGTAAATAAAACCGTAAACTGGTTCCGCTTTTACAGGTGCGTTAACTGCTAAAAATACAAACAGTGCTGCACAAGAAATAAAAAGTTTTTTCATAAATTTTTTCTCCTTTTTCTCTTATGTACCAACTATTACTAGGTTCCCAATATAGCATATTTTTGAAAAAATGTATACAAAAAAACAAAAATTAAAAAATTTCAAAAACCTCAAATAGGACTTTTGCGTAAAATACTCGTTTTATCAGTGACAAGCCTAAAAATCGCAAAACATAGACTACAAAAGCAAAAAGAACATTTTGTTTTTAATAATCGTTTTACCCGTACAACCATTAAAAGACCGTTTTTGTCCATTTTTGTCACAGGTAAAACGATTACTTCCGACCCCTGAAACCTGCTTAACAAGTGAGTTTTGCTAAAAAAATAACTTTACCCGTACAAATCAAATTACTCGTTAAACTACACATTCAAACAATTAATTTGAGTATTTTAACACTTGGTTTGATAATTATAGCGATGACTGGTTCCGAACTGCAAATCGTCTGTTTATATTATTACAAA
>JAFQOM010000128.1 GCA_017403205.1 Clostridia bacterium
AAACAAAATAGTTTAACTTTTTTTTATTTTTGATTTAAACTAATTATATAAATCAAAGGAGAAATTATGAAAAAATATTTGTTAAAAGATGCCCTTGAAAAAGGTTATGCTATTGGAGCATTTAACTTTGGCACACTAGAAATTTTAAAATCTATAATCAAAGCAAGCGAAGAATCAAACTCTCCGGTTATTGCACAAGTATCTGAAGGTGGAATAAATTTTATTGGAGAAGATTACTTAAAAGGCATGATTGCCGCTGCAAGAAAAAATTGCTCAGTTCCAATTTCTTTTCACCTAGATCACGGCAAATCTTTAGAAAGCATAAAAAAAGCTATTGATGTTGGTTGTGATTCTGTTATGATTGATGCATCAATGCTTTCGTTTGAAGATAATATTGCTGTAACAAAAAACATTGTTGATTACGCTCACAGCAAAGGCGTTTTTGTTGAGGCAGAATTAGGCTCTTTGGCAGGTGTTGAGGAAGATGTTAACGTTTCTGACCAAGATAGCTGTTATACAGACCCAAGCCAAGCAAAAGAATTTGTTGAAAGAACAGGTGTAGATAGCCTTGCAGTCGCAATTGGAACAAAACATGGAGCTTATAAGTTTGGTGGTGACGCAAAATTAAGATTTGACATTTTAGAAAATATTCAAAAAGAAATACCTGATGTTCCACTTGTGTTACACGGAGCAAGCGGTGTAGATTCTAAAACAGTTGAAAAGTTGTTAGAACTTGGTGTAAATATTAAAGGGGCTAAGGGTGTATCAGACGAAATACTTAAAACATCTAGCAAAATGCACATCTGTAAAATTAATTGCGATACAGATATTAGAATGAGTTATTTGCAAGGAATTTTGCATAATGTAGAAAACAACAACTCTAATATTGATTATAGAAAATACCTTGGCGAAGCAATGCAAAATGTCACAGATCTTGTTAAACAAAAAATTGATATTTTTGGCAGCAAAAACAAGGCATAAAAATACAATAATTTATTTATAAAAAACAAAAGAATAGGTTTGTATGACTATGTTATAAGTGAATTATAATATACAAACATAAACAGGAGAAACAATATGGAAACTTTAAAATGTTCTGGCTGTGGGGCAACACTTGATTATGATGAATCTAAAGATATATTAAAATGCCAGTATTGCGGTACAGTACATAAAAATGCTTCTACTAAAAAAAATTTTGAGCAAGAATCCCATCAACAACCAATTATAAATACTGAACAAATTTTTAATGCAAATGGAGAAAGACCAACGGTTAATGCAGGTGTCATTGTTTTTCTGCTACTTTTTGGTTTTTTCCCTCTTGCCATCCTTTATTGGTTTATTATAAAGATTCGTCAGAACTCATGGGATAATGCTAACAGAAATAAAAAATAAAATTTAATGTTTACAAAAAAAAAGACAGGTCTGCCTGTCTTTTTTTATAAAATCATAAACACTATTAAAGATAAACTACTAACAAAAGATAGTGTTGCCAAAATAATTCCCAATATCCCACTCGCCTTGCGATTTAATCTAACCTGTAATATGCCAAAAACAAAACTATAAATTGCTAACAAAGCGGAAATTATAACGCCACCAATAACAAATATAAACAGCATTACAACATAAGAAAAACCCCAAAAATCCACACCGGTAACAGAACATAAAAGACAACTAACAGAAAGCACCAAAGATATGGTTGCTAAAATTATAGATATTACGCCATATTTTTTATATTTTTCCTTTTCTCGTCCTGCAACTCTTTAGCTTGGTTATATCCATTAATTAAACTTCTAAACAAAAAAAATCCAGTAAATTTTCCAACAGAATCTTCCTGTTTCTCCTTTTGATTGTTTTCGGCTATATTCATTTTTACCTCAATAAATTTAATTTTATTTATTATTTACCGTGATTAAAAAAATATACAAAAAAAAACAGCTATGCTCTTTTATTTATAAAGAATATAGCTGTTTTTAAAACTAATCACGTGTTACTAAATGTTCAAACTTGTTTTCATCCTTTAGAAAACTTTTTACAATATCTTTTGGTTGAACATTTTCTACTGACAGTTTGTTTTTATCCACCCAAACAAACTCATGTGTAAGTTCTTCACCCTTATCAATTTCACTCCAAATCACACTATCTGTGTTCAAACTATTATCTACTGGTGTACATTTAAAATAGAAGCACAATTCGTGAAAACCCTTTTCTCCTTCTTTAAAAAAATTCTCGTGAATATAGATTAATTTATTTATATTCACTTTAAAGTATAACTCTTCGTTTAACTCTCTTTTAACTGCAGCATATGTGTCTTCTAAAATCTCAACATGTCCGCCCGGAAAACAATAAAAAGGATTATCCCTCATGCGCACAATCAATATTTTATCCTTGTGCTCAACAATTCCGGCCACCCTGAATTTAAACTTCCTATCGCTTAAATTCAACTTTACGTCTGTTGATTCAAAATTTTCACCCATAAAAACTCCCTTAGTTATTTATTAAATACTTAACGTATTCGTATAAATCACAAAAATTTGCTTGTGCGTTATAACTATAGTTGTAATAAAATGTTGAGTTTTCTATGTTAGTATCTGTTCTTGCACCAATTTCAACATTAACCCTTTCGTCGTTTGGAGTTATCTCAAACAATATTGAGTCGTATGTTGCAGGCTCTCTGCCTTCAACCTTAATTGTTTGTTTTTCATTATATTTAAATATAATTGTTATAACATCTTCTTTAGAAGTGTTTTTGCTTATACTATTTGAAATTTTATGATAATTTGTTGTCATTTCATCTTTTGTTTCACCTTTAAAAATAGCTGACAAAAGATTTTGTTCAAAAGCATGACTAAATTTTGAATATATATTAGTAATTTCGTCTTTTTCCTCATCATCTATATCTAAATACGCAAGTGTGCTATATGGGAAAGCTTTTGTATCCGTTGAACAAATATATATTTCATTTGGCCTTTCGATATTATTATTTATTCCCACTGGAATTAAAGCCAATGTTAGAGTTGTTATCCCTATAATAAGAACCAAAGCAACAACAATTGAAGTTATAATAATTTTTTTCATGTTATCCTCGTAATTTTTAATTTTTGTTAGATTCTTTATTTGAAGAGTCATCTACAGATTTTTCTTCTTCGTTTTTTGCTAAAACAGATTTGTCAACTTCTTCAATTTTTTTAATTATGTTTTTTTCTTTATCTTCTTTTAAAGTTGATTTTTTTGATGTTTTATTTTGCAAATGTTTTTCAAATTTTTGTTTAATATCGTTTACTTTTTGCTCTGCTTGTTGCAATGTTTTTTCAACATCTTGTTTAACTTTTTCAAATTCTGCTTCGTTTATAACTCCGCCGTTTTTTAAAGCCTCTGCTGTTTTAATTCTTATAACCTGATCTTTTTTTGCCCTTTCTAGATCTGCCTCTGCCCTTTCAAGCTCTATTTTGGCTTTGTTTCTAACTTCTTCTTTTTCCATAACGTTTAATACTTGTCTTGTTGTTTTGCCCTTCATAATAAGCTCAACTTCATTAAAGTATATTGTTTCTTTTTCAAGAAGCACTTCTGTCATTGTATTAACTTGTTTTGCATGTTCAGTTAAAATGTCTTTTGCTCTTGTATAACAAGAATTTAAAATCTCTTTAATTTCACCATCTATTTCACTTGCTGTCTTTTCGCTATAGTTTACCTTGCTTTGGTAATCTCTACCCAAAAAAACTTCGCTTGTTGACCCGTAATTAATAGGACCTAGTTTTGCAGACATTCCCCACTCTGTAACCATTTTTCTAGCAATGTTTGTTGCTCTTTCTATGTCGTTTTGAGCACCCGTAGAAATATCTTTAATAAACAATTCTTCAGCAACTCTACCACCAAGCATCATTGTTATTGTATCAATCAACTTGTTATAGGACATATGGCTTTCGTCTTTATCTGGCCTGCTTAAGGTATAACCCGCTGCCATACCACGTGGAATAATTGATACCTCTTGAACCACGTCACAATGTGTTAACACCTTGCCAATAATTGCGTGACCAGATTCGTGGCAAGCAGTAATGCGTTTATCAGCCTCTGTAATAATCCTGCTTTTCTTTTGTGGGCCCATAAGAACTTTATTTATACTTTCTGTAATATCTGTCATAGATATTCTTTTTTTGTTGTTTCTAGCAGCTAGTATTGCGGCTTCATTTAATAAATTTTCTAAGTCCGCTCCTGTAAATCCACTTGTAAGTCTTGCCAAATTTTTAAAATCAACCGAACTGTCAATCGGTTTGTTTCTTGCATGGATTTTAAGTATCATTTCGCGACCCTTAACATCTGGGGGATTAATATAAATTTGTCTATCAAATCTACCAGGTCGAAGAAGCGCTGGATCTAAAACATCACTTCTATTTGTAGCCGCAATAACAATAATTCCCTCATTTGCCTCAAAGCCATCCATTTGAACTAAAAGTTGATTTAAAGTTTGCTCACGCTCGTCGTTTCCACCACCAAGAACTGCACCTCTTTGACGACCTACAGAATCAATTTCATCAATAAAGACAATACATGGAGCATGCTTATTTGCTTGATCAAACAAATCCCTTACACGAGAAGCACCAACACCATCAAACATTTCAACAAAGTCTGAACCA
>JAFQOM010000129.1 GCA_017403205.1 Clostridia bacterium
AAAAGAAAATATAACTTTGCAAGACAAAGATGTTGTTGCTGTTACAGAGGCTGTTGTTGGTATTTCTCAAGGCAACTACGCAACCATTGACCAAATAGCACAAGATGTAAAAAATAAGTTTGGAGACGAAACAATAGGCCTAGTGTTCCCTATTTTAAGTAGAAACAGATTTTCTATGCTTTTAAAAGGAATTGCAAAAGGCGCAAAAAAATTAATAATTCAACTTTCCTTCCCTCAAGATGAAGTTGGCAATCCTCTTGTTGACCCTGAAATAGCTTATCAAAGTGATGTTGACTTATATTCTGATGTGTTTAGCGGAGATGATTTTAATAAAAAATTTAATCATCCAATTCACCCATTTACAGGTATTAATTACATCGATTTATACAAAGAATATGGCGGTGAAAATTGTGAAATCATTGTAGCAAATAGACCTGAAGCTATTTTGAAATATACAAAATATGTAATTGCTGGTGATATACATACAAGACCCCGCACAAAAAATCTTTTACTAAAAGCTGGTGCTAAAAAAGTTTTAACACTTTGTGACCTATTAAACGAAAGTATTAACGGCAGTGGCTATAATTCTAAATATGGTTTATTGGGCTCTAACAAGTCTACTGAAGATAGAGTTAAGCTATTTCCAGAGCATGGCCAACTTGTTGTAGATGGAATTCATGATAGACTTAAAAAGGAAACAGGCAAAGACATTGAGGTTATGATTTATGGTGACGGTGCATTTAAAGACCCAGTAGGCGGAATTTGGGAACTGGCCGACCCAGTGGTATCCCCTGCTTATACAGATGGTTTAAACGGAACTCCTAATGAACTTAAATTAAAATATTTGTCTGATAACAAATTTAAAGATCTTAAAGGTCAAGAATTGATTGACGCTATGAAAAACGAAATTAAAAATAAAAACAAAGATCTTAAGGGCTCTATGGCAACTCAAGGCACCACTCCAAGAAGATATACAGATTTACTAGGAAGCTTATCAGATTTAACAAGTGGTAGTGGCGATAAAGGCACACCAGTTGTTTTAATTCAAAACTACTTTGATAATTATGCAGACTAAATACTTTAACAAAAAAAAGAATTGAAAGCTTTTAATTTCAATTCTTTTTTATATTTACAATTTAGTAAAAATTATTATATTTCAAAAAGAATTTTTTAATTAAAAACCCCAGCACTTTTTAATTGTGTTGGGGTTATATTATTAATGGTGGAGATAATGGGTTTCGAACCCATCTTTATGCGTTGCGAACGCATTGTTTTACCAAATAAACTATATCCCCTTAAAAAACCTAATATAAAGGTTTTTATTATAGCTTTTACAACTTATTTAGTGCATTGTAAAAATCTTGTTTGGTAAGTATTGTTAAAATTTCAGTAACCTCTTTGTTTAATGCTGGACAAAATGTTTTTCTCTTCCCTACAACCTTATATCCCAATTTTTTTTGCATTCTAAAAGATTTTTCGTTCCAATCAAAAAACCCGTTATTAAGCTCTTTCAATTTTAAAACTTCAAAAGCAAATTTGGCTCTTGCTTTAAAAACTTCTGTTCCATAACCAAAACCAATATATTTTTTGTTAAGCCAAATACCACCTTTGTATTTTTGAGTTTTTTCATCCAAATCTAAACTTGTACCGCCAATTACATGTTCTGTTCCCTTTAATACAACTGCATAAGAATATGATTTTGTTGAATTTTTTAAATGATTGTTTATAAAGTTAATTGCATCTTGTTTAGTGTATGGGTATGGAATAATTAAGTTTTTTGTTACTTCAAATTCCTTTAACCCGTCATAAAGAGCGTCAACATCATTCATTGTCCATGGTCTAAGAGTAAGCCTTTCTGTTTCAATTGTTTGTTGCATAAAATTTACCTATCTTTTTTATATTAATATATTAACACAAAAGCTATTTTATAAAAAGAATATTAACTAAAAATAGTTCTCTTTTATTTTTTAAATTGCTAAAAAGTGAGTAGAATGTGAGTAGAATTTTTTAAAAAGTC
>JAFQOM010000130.1 GCA_017403205.1 Clostridia bacterium
CTTTGAGATAATATCGTTCACACCGGTTTCTTGAAACGCATTGTCAAATAGGTCTTTGTGTGAATAATAATATCTTATAGCTTTCAAATCATTTCTAATTTGAAATAAAGATAACATATTAGCCACCCCTCTTTAATATTACAATAAAATTTTTTGATATTAATGTTTGTTTTTTGTCTATTTTATACTTTTATTGTCAGGGTGGAGTTTTTTTCGTTTTTTTCTGTCGTTTCTTTTCTAAACAAATTGTTAGTTGATTGTCAATGCTACTTATTAATAGATTTAAAATATCTGGTGGAATATTATCGAATTTTGGATAATCATTAATCAAAACATTTAAACCTGTATCATTCTTTTTCAAATGAATTTCTTGCATACTTCCCTCCTTTTGTTACTGCCAATATACACAATTTTAAAAAGGATTGTAAGCAACTTTTTCTATACACTTTCCCAAATTTAGTAGAGTGTTTTCTAAAATAAGCAAATATTTACCCAAACTTGTCCCAAACTTTTGTTGTTTTTGTTTTCCCCTTTTCGAGTGGTTTAATTTATCAGAAATTGTTAGGGTGGTCAAAGAAAAAAAATATTGACTTTAAAAAAATATTGATTAAAACAAACCAATATTTTTTTTTGTATCTTTGACAACTCCTCCCAATTCCTGATTTTTTTTCGGTGTCGAAAAAAAGTTTCGACTTTTAGGCAAACAAAGTTTGCTTTTGGGACAAGTTTGGGTGAATTTTTAAAACTTTTGGAAAAAGTTGAGAAATTACCCTAATAAAGTTTCTAAATTCAAGTTTTTGAATTGATTAATCTTAAATAAAGCTTAAAAGGAGGGATTTATGAAAAAAGCTGTTATTTACGCAAGACATATAACTTACAGAAGTTATGAACCTAGCATTACCGAGCAATTATACAATTGCAATCAATGTGCAGACAAATATAATCTGGAAGTTGTAAAAACTTATTGCGAAACATCAAACATCAAATTAAAAGTTTACCCAATGTTTGAAAAAATGAAAAAGGATTGTAAAAAATTAAAGGTTGATACAATCATTATTTATTCAATGTTTATTGTTGGACGAATTTACACAAGAGTAAGAAAATTTACAGATGAAATGAAAAAGAAAGGTATTAAAGTTATTTTTGTAGATATTGATGCTTCACCATTTAGACAACAATATGAAATGCTTGAAAAACTTATCAACAAACTAACAAAAGGTGGTGATAAATAATGAAAACCGCTGTTATTTATGCAAGATACTCATGTGAGAAACAAACAGAGCAATCTATTGAAGGACAACTTAGAGTTTGTCATGAATATGCTGAAAGAAACAACATTGTTATATTAAACACTTATATTGATAGAGCAATGTCTGGTACAAATGATAACAGAAAAGAATTTCAAAAAATGTTAAAAGATAGCAACAATAAAGCGTGGGATTATGTTTTAGTATATAAAATTGATAGATTTGGCAGAAATAAATATGAAATGGCTATCAATAAAAAGACACTAAAAGATAATGGAATTAGATTATTGTCAGCAATGGAAAACATACCCGACACACCAGAAGGCATCATTTTAGAAAGTTTATTAGAAGGTATGGCAGAATATTATTCAGCAGAACTCTCACA
>JAFQOM010000131.1 GCA_017403205.1 Clostridia bacterium
GATTTGATGAAAGATTTTTGTAAGAATGGTGGAGCAATTTTCTTTTCTACCCATGTCTTAGATGTTGCAGAAAAATTATGTAACAAGGTTGCTATTATTAAAAATGGCGAGATTGTAATAAACGGTTCAATGAATGATGTTAAGAAGTCAAAAAGCTTAGAGTCAGCTTTTATGGAGACTGTCAATGAGTGAGTTGAAGATATTATTAAAAAACAATTTTAATATTTTTTTAGGTAGTCTTAAGGGTAAAAAAAATAGAAGGTTGAATGCTTCTATGATAACTTTGTTACTTTTAGGTGTATTAGGTGTTCTTGGCTTATATTCTTATCAGGCATGGATTATGTGTGAAGGCCTTGGAGCTTTTGGTCTTCAAGATGTATGCCTATTTCATGCGGTTTCAATGACATTGTTGGTTATGGTGTTTATTGGTGTGGCTCGTGTTTCAGGTAAAGCAAATGGAAACGATACAGAGTTTTTGATGTCATTACCATTAAAAAAAATAAATATTATATTGTCTAAACTTGTTGGTAGATATTTATTCGATTTAATGTTTGTTGTGTTATTGTTATTGCCATATATTATCATATACCAAATTGTGACTAATTTTTCAATTTACCTTACATTGGTTAGTCTTTTAGTTATATTACTTTTTCCTTTTTTAAGTATAGGGATTTCGTATATATGTGATTTTATTATTACAAGGATTTTTAATAAAATTAGACTAGGTAACTTTTTAAAAACAATGTTTGTGTTGCTTGTGTTTGTTGTTTTGATGTCGTTGATGATATTAAAGTCATTTACTTACGGAACTGCAAATCCGACAAATTTGGAAGAATATTTTTCAGATAGAATTTTTTCAAACTTAGTTTTAAAAATTTTAATTGATCCAAGTGTTTTGGTTTTTGTGTTATTTTTAGCGTTGATGTTTATACCTTTTGCAGTTGGTCTTGGATTATATGTATGTAATTATGGAAAGAGTTTCGGAAAGTATATTAATAAAAATTTAGATTTGAAATTTTCTAATAATACGAGCGGTTTTGTTGGTTTATTCAAAAAAGAAGTTCGTTCATATTTCACTAAGCCTGCATATTTTGTTAACACCATACTTGGTGCAACAATATTGCCAATTGTTGCGGTTTTTATTATGATAAAAGGAGCAGAAGGAGTACTACAGTTCTTTGGTATTGGAATAATTAATACAACAGATTTTTCTTTTTGGATAACTATTATATTCTTATTTGCACTAAGTATGTGTTTTATAAGTGCATGCTCGGTGTCTTTGGAAGGGAAACAGTTTTGGTTATTAAAAAGTTCTCCAATAAAAGAATCAACAATATTTTTATCAAAAATTTCGTTGCATTTTGTTATTCTTGAAACTGTATCTTTAATATCATTAATTTTAATGAATTTTGCATTAAAATTACCGATTTTACAATTTTTACTGATATCTGCAATTATAACAATTTTTGTGCTATTGACCGCAGTTTCTGGATTGTTTGTGAATTTGATGTTTCCAAAAATGAACTGGAGTGATGAGACTAGGGTTGTGAAGCAA
>JAFQOM010000132.1 GCA_017403205.1 Clostridia bacterium
AAGAGAGTAAAAAAACACAAGAAGAAATAGCCTCTCAAATTGAAACAACACAAGCAAACTATGGAAAAATAGAAAATGGGAATATAGAACCCGGAATAGAAAAATTAATAAAGTTGGCAAACTTATATAATGTTTCAATAGACTATCTAGTTGGAAGACAATTTGAAAACGATTTGGGCTATTTAACAAAAGAAGAACGAGAATTTATTAAAATTTATTTAAAACTTAATCAGCAAAATAAAATAAACATAGCCGGATATGCATTAGGACTATATTCACAACAAGAAGAGGATTAAAAAAAATGGAAGAAAAAAAACAAAAAAGTAAAGAAAAAAATTATGTATCTAAATTTTTTACTTCTCTAATCATATCAATAGTATTAGTAGTAACACCAGTAATAATTTGGATAATAGTAAATGAAAACAAGAAATTTGATATAAAAGCAACATATACAAGTTTTGAATACGATACGCCATATAGTCAATTTTACATAGAAATTGAACCATATAAAAACACAACTTTATATAATACAGACTTTGTGCTTTATATTAATGGAACACCAACAAAAGCAGACGGTTTTTTAATCGGTAAATATATATACAACGATTTAGATATAAATACAAAAACCACAATCAAAGTAATTTTTAAATGTACAAAAAGTCAAATAGATGAACCGCTAAAACTATATGTTAGACACAAACAACTAAAATTCAACGAAACAACAACAATAAAATAAAAAAAAATAAAGAGGTTATATAAAAATGAATAAACAACAAATAATAGGAAGTTATTTTTATATAACTTAACAATTAAACAAATTAATATTTTAAAACAACAAGAACAAACTGAGGATATAAAAACACTCATCAATATGACGAGTGCGATTCAAGGATATTTAAAAGGAACAATAGATGCTAAAAAGCCTATTAATGGTGAAATATCATTAATAGGAGAAACTATGAAATATAAAGGAATAGAAGTTAAAAAAAGCACAAACCAAGTCTCATGGTTTGCAAGATTTAGAAAAAATGGAAAACAACATTATGTATCTGCAAAAACACAACTAGAATGCTACAATAAACTCAAAGAACTATATAATCAAAATAAACAACCAAATGAAATAAACAATAATATATACTTAATAGATTGGTATAAACAATGGTTAACATTATACAAATCTCATGTTAGAGAAACAACAAAAGACGAATATAAAAACAATTTAAAATACATAAATAGTTTATTAGAAAAACCAATAAATAAAATAACCACAATAGAACTTTAAACAATAATTAATAAAATACCTTTTGAAAGACAAAAACAAAAGGTATATGAATTTTTAAATGACTTATTCAAAAAAGCAACAATCAATGAAATTATAAAATCAAATCCAATGTTAAAAATTGAAAAACCAAAACATAAAAAAGAACATGTAGTTCCACTTGAAAAACAAGACGAAGAAAAATTTATAAAATATTGTCAAGAAAACAATCAAGACTTATTCCTAGTCGCTTTATACCAAGGATTAAGACCGGGAGAAGTACTTGCATTACACTTTAACGATTTTAATCTAGAACAAAACACATTAACTATAAATAAAAGCCTAGATAAGAAAAATGAAGAAGGATTAACAAAAAACGAATATTCAATAAGAA
Source organism: Clostridia bacterium (assembly GCA_017403205.1). The sequence continues at coordinate 1,653 of JAFQOM010000132.1, forward strand.
CAATGCCTCTTCTAAATCAAACAAAAATAATTATTGAAAAATATAAAAACACAAAAGGCAGAATTTTCAAACAAGCAAAACAAACAGCCGGTAAACATTTCAACAACATAAAAAAGATTTTATTTCC